>SKNG01000109.1 GCA_007120685.1 Paracoccaceae bacterium
GCCGCTGATCCGCTCCGGCATCGGCTTCCGCCCGTTGCCCCTGGCTGGCTGGCCAGCCGTGTGTTTGCCGAGTGACCGGTTTACGCGTTCCGTGCGGCGGGTAACGGGCGGAAGGCCTGCCACAGGGCGGGCCGGGGGCGGGGCAACCCGCCCCCATTTGTTTGACTGCTCTGGGCGGGGCAACCCGCCCCCATTTGTTTGATTGCTCTGGGCGGGCAACCTGCCCTCATCGCTTGACCGCCTTGCCGGGCCTTGCCGCAACTGGCATGCCGGGGCCATGACCGGCCCCCGCTTGCGCCCCCTTGCAGATTACACGCTCGAATCCGCTCTGATCGCGCAGGGTGCCGGTACCGTTGCCGGCGTGGACGAGGTGGGGCGCGGCCCGCTCGCCGGCCCGGTGACCGCCGCCGCGGTGGTGCTGGACCCCGCCTGCATCCCAGAGGGGCTGGCCGATTCCAAGACCCTGACCGCCGCACGCCGCGAGTCCCTGGCCCAGGCGATCAAGGCCACCAGCCGCTGGGCCGTCGCGCACGCCAGCGTGGCCGAGATCGACGCGTTGAATATCCTGCAGGCCAGCCATCTGGCCATGCGCCGCGCGCTGGCCGCCCTGGTGCCGCTGCCCGATGCTGCGCTGATCGACGGCAACCGACTGCCCGCCGATCTGCCCTGCCCGGCGCAGGCCGTGGTGAAGGGCGACGCGCGCTGCCTGTCCGTCGCCGCGGCCTCGATCCTGGCCAAGGTAGCGCGGGATGCGGTGATGGACGATCTGGCCCGGCAGCACCCCGGCTATGGCTGGGAGCGCAATGCGGGCTACCCGACCGCGCAGCACCGTCAGGCGTTGAAAACGCAGGGTATTACCGCGCATCACCGCCGCAGCTTTGCCCCTGTGCGCGAAATGTTACATGAAGAACGCTGAATAGTGCGCTGATTCAGAAATGTAATTGACCAATCCTCCCTTTTGGGTGATTTTGTGATTCGCAAGGCAGCCGGCCAGTCAAAGAGCGCGGCGCGAACGAGGCAGTGATGGCAGACCAACCCCGGGCACGGGAAGCGCAGGCGCTTCCGGTGAACCAGATTCTTGCGGGCGATTGCGTGGCGGCAATGGATGCGCTGCCGCCGGCCTGCGTGGATCTGGTCTTTGCCGACCCGCCCTACAATCTGCAACTGAAGGGTACGCTGCACCGGCCGGACAACAGCCGCGTCGATGCGGTGGATGACGATTGGGACCAGTTCGACAGTCTGGCGGCTTATGACGCCTTTACCCGCGCATGGCTGGCCGCCGCGCGCCGGGTGCTGAAGCCCGATGGTGCGATCTGGGTGATCGGCAGCTATCACAACGTCTTCCGGTTGGGCACGGCGTTGCAGGATGCGGGCTTCTGGCTGCTCAACGACGTGATCTGGCGCAAGTCGAACCCGATGCCGAACTTTCGCGGAAAGCGGCTGACCAATGCCCATGAGACGCTGATCTGGGCGGCGCGGTCGGAAGGCTCGAAACACACGTTCAACTATGAGGCGCTGAAGTCCCTCAATGAGGGCGTGCAGATGCGCTCGGACTGGCTGATCCCGCTCTGCACCGGCCATGAGCGGCTGAAGGATGGCAAGGGCGCCAAGCTGCACCCCACCCAGAAGCCCGAGGCGCTGCTCCACCGCGTGCTGCTGGCCAGCACCAATCCGGGTGATCTGGTGCTGGACCCGTTCTTCGGCACCGGCACCACCGGCGCGGTGGCGCGGATGCTGGGGCGCGACTTCATCGGCATCGAGCGCGACGAGGGCTATCGCGCGGCGGCTCAGGCGCGGCTGGCCAGGGTGCGCCGGCTGGATGCGGAGGCGTTGCAGACCACCGCCTCGCGCCGGACCGAACCGCGCGTGGCTTTCGGCGTGCTGGTAGAGCGCGGGCTGTTGCGCCCGGGCGAGGTGCTGGTCGGCCCGCGCGGGCAGGCGGCGCGGGTGCGCGCCGATGGCTCGCTTGTGTCGGCCGAGCATCGCGGCTCGATCCATCAGGTCGGCGCGGCGATCGAGGGGGCGCCGTCCTGCAATGGCTGGACCTACTGGCAGTTCAAACGCGACGGCCGGCTGATCCCCATCGACCTGTTGCGCCAGCAGATACGGGCCGAGATGGAGGGCAACCCCTGACGCCCTGAAAAGTTACCGCCCGCGTCTGCGTTTCCTGCGCAGGCGCCACTTGCCCCGGTCTGCGCGTCAGACCGGGGTCATTTTTTCTGCGATCATTGTTCCGCCGTCAATTTTCCGCGGTGACGATGTGGATCAGCGCACAGCGCTTGCGCGGGTCATCCGGCTTGGCCCTGGGCGCGCGGCGGGCCATCTTGGTCGGCAACAGACAGGAGAATGCATCATGGGCCGACTGATCGACGGGAAATGGTCATCCGAATGGTATGACACCAAAAGCACCGGCGGCGCGTTCCAGCGCGACACGTCGAAATTCCGCAACTGGGTGACGGCGGATGGCAGCGCCGGCCCCTCGGGCGAGGGGGGCTTCAAGGCGGAAAGCGGGCGCTATCACCTCTATGTCTCTTACGCCTGCCCCTGGGCGCATCGCACGCTGATCTTTCGCGCGCTGAAGGGGCTGGAGGGGCATATCGACGTCTCGGCGGTGCATCCGGACATGCTGGACAGGGGCTGGACCTTTGCCAGTGATTTCGCTGGCGCCACGGGCGACCGGTTGCATGGGTTCGACTTCATGCATCAGGTCTATACGAAGGCCGATCCGAAGGTTTCGGGCCGCGTCACGGTGCCGGTGCTGTGGGACCGCGAGCGGCAGAGCATCGTGTCGAATGAAAGCGCCGAGATCATCCGGATGTTCAACTCGGCCTTTGACGGGATCACCGGCAACACGCTGGATTTCTACCCCGAGACGCTGCGCGCGGAAATCGACGCGGTGAATGCCCGGGTCTATGACACGCTCAACAACGGGGTCTACAAATCCGGTTTCTCCACCTCGCAGCAGGCCTATGACGCCGCCGTGGAGCCGCTGTTCGAGACGCTGGACTGGCTGGAGGCGCGCCTGGCGGATCGCCGCTACCTGATGGGCGAGGCGCTGACCGAGGCCGACTGGCGGCTGTTCACCACGTTGGTCCGGTTCGACGCCGTCTATCACGGGCATTTCAAGTGCAACCGGCGGCGGATTGTCGATTACCCGAACCTCTGGGCCTATACGCGCGATCTGTATCAGCATCCGGGCGTGGCCGGGACGGTGCGGATGGACCATATCACGCGGCACTATCACTACAGCCATGAGACCATCAATCCGCACCGGATCGTGCCCATCGGCCCGGCGCTGGATTTCAGCGCGCCGCACGGGCGGGGCTGAGGGGAGGCGGCGGGGGTGCCGGCAGCCGGTCGCGTCGCCCACCCACCCACCCCGACGCGACCGGCTGCCGGCACTTGGCGGCCGCGCAGGTGCTTGCTAGGTTGCAAAAAAAACCCAGTGGAGTCGCCATGCGCCTGTTTCGTTTCGCTGCTGCCCTTGCCGGTCTGTCGGTCATGGGCCTGTTCTCGCCCCCCGCCATGGCGCAATCCGTGACCTGCGGGGGCGATTTCGGTGCTTTCGTCAACGGGCTGCGCAGCGAGGCCACGCGTCAGGGCATATCGGCCGATGTGGCGGATCGGTTCCTGCGTGGGGTGCGCCGCGACCAGCGGGTGATCGACCGCGACCGGGGGCAGGGCTTCTTCACGCGGCCGTTCATCGAGTTCTCGCGCCAGTTGATCAGCCAGAACCGGCTGGACCGGGGCCGGCGCCTGGCCCAGCAGCAAGCCGCGCTGTTCGCACGGGCCGAGCGGGATTACGGCACCCCGCCGGGTATCCTGCTGTCACTTCTGGCCTTCGAGACCGATTACGGGTCATTTCAGGGCGATTTCAACACCGCCAATGCGCTTGTCACCCTGGCGCATGATTGCCGGCGGCCCCAGCTTTTCCGGCCGCAGATCTTTGCCATGATGCAGCTATACGAGCGCGGCGAGATGGACCCCAGGACCACCGTCGGTGCCTGGGCCGGCGAGGTGGGGATCATGCAGATGCTGCCCTCGGACATCCTGCGGCTGGGGGTGGATGGCGATGGCTCTGGCCGGGTGGATGTGCGGGGCTCACTGCCCGATGCGGTGCTGTCCGGCGCGCGGATGCTGCAGGATCACGGCTGGCGACGCGGCGAGCCCTGGCTGCATGAGGTGCGCATCCCGCAGGGGCTGGACCTGACCCGCACCGGGCTGCGCACGCAACTGACGGTCAGCGAATGGCAGCGGCTGGGGGTGCAGCCGCGCCATGGGGCGTTGCCGGGCGCCAGCCTGCGCGCCTCGGTCATCCTGCCGCAGGGCCATCGCGGGCCGGCCTTCATGGTGTTCCGCAACTTCCGCACGCTGTTCGAATGGAACCAGAGCTTCACTTATGTGGTGACCGCGGCCTATTTCGCCACGCGGCTGCAGGGGGCGCCGGTTTATGACGCCGGCAACCCGCAGCCGGGGCTGAACCGCGACCAGATGCGCGACTTGCAGCGACGGTTGCAGGCGCGGGGCTTCGATACGGGCGGAACGACAGGCATTCTGGGCGCCAACACGCGCGCGGCGGTTCAGGATGTTCAGGCACAACTTGGCCTGCCCGCCGATGGCTGGCCGACGCCGGAGCTGTTGCGCCGCTTGTAACGGGGCAGGGGGCGTTGCCCCCGCGCCGCGTTGCGGCTCACCCCCGGAGTATTTATGGCAAGATGAACAACCCGTGATGAAGGGGCGACGCCGAGGGCGGCGCGCCCGTGGCAAGAGGCGGCATGGATCAGATCATCGCGCTGGCCGGGCAGAACCTGCTGTCACCGGTCATCCTGTTCTTCGTGCTGGGGCTTTTGGCGGCGCTGGCGCGATCGGACCTGAGTTTCCCCGAGGCGATCGCCAAGGGCATGTCGCTCTATCTGTTGTTCGCCATCGGCTTCAAGGGTGGCGCCGGGGTGGCCGATCACGGCGCCGATATCAGCCTTGGGCTGGCGATCCTGGCCGGGGTGGGCCTGTCTTTCGTCCTGCCCTTTGCCGCCTTCGCGCTCTTGCGGGTGCTGGCGCGCGGGATTTCGGCCACCGACGCGGCGGCGGTGGCGGGGCATTACGGGTCCATCTCCATCGTGACATTCGTGGCCGCGACCTCGCTGCTGTCGGCATCGGGCATCGCATTCGAAGGCTATATGGTGGCCGTTGCCGCGGCGATGGAGGCGCCGGCGATCATCTCGGCGCTCTGGCTGGCCACGCGCGGCGGCGGGGCGGGCAAGATGGATGGCGATCTGTGGCGCGAGATCCTGCTCAACGGGTCCATCGTGCTGCTGCTGGGGGCATTTGCCATCGGCTGGATCACCGGCGAGCGGGGCATGGCCGATATCGCCCCCTTCATCGAGGCGCCGTTCAAGGGCGTGTTGTGCCTGTTTCTGCTGGACATGGGGATCGTGGCGGGCCGAGGCCTGCGCGCGTCACGCGGGGTGATCACGCCGGGGGTGCTGATGTTCGGCCTGCTGATGCCGCTGGTCGGCGCCGGGTTCGGGCTGGGCACCGGGCTGGCGCTGGGCCTGTCGGTGGGCGGCGTGGCGGTACTGATGACGCTGTCTGCCTCGGCCAGCTACATCGCCGTCCCCGCCGCCATGCGGGTGGCGCTGCCGCGCGCCAACCCGGCGCTGTACCTTACCCTTGCGCTGGGGATAACCTTTCCGTTCAACCTGACGCTGGGCATTCCGCTTTACATGAGCGTGGCCCAGGTCCTTGCCGGAGGATGAGCCATGCAGATGCATGAGGCAAAGCGCGTCGAGGTGATCATCGAATCGGTGATGGAGAAGCAGATCACCCGCGCGCTGGATGGGGCTGGGGTCACCGGCTACACCATCCTGCCGGTGCTGGGTGGCTCCGGCAGTTCCGGCCGCTGGACGCGCGAGGGCAATGTCAGCCGTGCCGGCGGCATGATTGCCGTGGTCTGCCTGATTGCGCCGCACCGCCTGGACGCATTGCTTGATGCGCTGTTCCCGCTGCTGGAGGAGCATATCGGGGTGGTCAGCGTGACCGGCACCCGGATACTGCGTGCCGAGCGGTTCTGACGCTTGAAGCCCCTTGTCACCGCTGCCCCGTGGCGGCAAACTCACGCGAAGTTGATCAAGGGAAAACTGGGAGGGTGAGTGCCATGAGCCGCCGCGAGATGCTGATTGAACGCTATGCCGACGACCTGCGCAACAAATGCGGCATCGAACCGGACATGGACCTGCTGCGAAAGGTGACCATCGGCTGCGGCCCGTCGATCTACAACGCCGATGCGTCAACCGTGGCGGCGACCCAACCGCATGAACTGGAAACGGTCAAACGCAACTATCTGATGAATAAGCTGGGCCTGCCCAACGGGCCGGAACTGGACGAGGCGATCGACAAGGTGATCGAGGTCTATGGCCGTTCGGAGCGGAACAAGTACCGGGCCGTGGTCTACTACATGCTTTGCCGCCATTTCGGCAAGGAAAGCGTCTACGCCTGAACTGAAGAGACATCGGTCTGATTGATCATGCAGAGGCGGGCTCGGCTTCGCCCATGCCGGCGTGGCCACGGTCTCGGCTTTGCCTGGCCCCTTCTTTGCTCTGGAAATATCCCGGGGGTGAGGCCCGGCACGGGCCGAGGGGGCAGCGCCCCCTTGCCCGCGCCGCAGGCGCGGGCGCGGCCCAAGCCGCGAAGGGCCCCGAAGGGGGACGACAAGGCGCGGGAGCCCTCCATGAACTCCAGCCCGGTGCGGCTCAGAAGACCGCGGCCACCTCCACCATCACCGGCTCGAAGCGCGAACACATCGCGGCGATCTCACGGTTGCGCTCGCGCATCTCGGCGCCGCGCAGCACGGCCTGGAAATCCTCTCGCCGCCGCCATTGCGAATAGACGTTGATCCGCGTGCGCGCATCGTTGACGTGAATGGCGGCGTTGATGAACCCGGGCTGGTGACGAATCACCCGCTCATAGGCATCGGTCAGCGCCTCCAGCGCATCTGTGCAGGTCCCGGGCGTCATCTCGTAGGTGGTGATCACTGTCTGTCCCTCGGTGTCGGGGCGTATCGTCATGCTCATGGCTCGCCTCCTCGCGTCGCGCTTGCCGGAACATCCTGCCACGGATGGGGCGCCGATGCATCCGTCCTGCCGGCATTCCCGCCGGCCCCTTGCCGCGCCTGACAAAAGGGTTATCCTCCGTCTCACCTCGGGGTGCCCGTTCTTACGGGCTGAGACGCAAGCAGCGAACCCGTTGAACCTGAACCGGTTAGGACCGGCGGAGGGAAGGTAATGGATCGACACATCCTCCTTGCCCCGCCCGTAGCATATGGAGGATGACCGATGAAATCGCCCACCCTTGCCGCGGGATTGCTGATCGCCACGACGCTTGCCGTGGCGGCAGACACCCCAGTGCTGACGATCCACGCCTATGACAGCTTCGCGCACAACGCCGGGCCCGGCATCGCCGAAGCCTTCCAGGCTGAATGCGACTGCCGCGTGCAGATCATCGGTACCGGCCCCTCCGGCCAGCTTCTGCCCGGGCTGGCGGCAGCCGCGCCGGAAGACCGCCCGGATCTGGTGCTCGGCATCGACACCAACAACCTGGCCTCCGCGCGCGACAGCGGCCTCTTTCAGCCCCATGACGTGACACTGCCGCCGCTGGACATGCCACTGGCCTGGGACGACGTGCTGTTTTTGCCCTATAACTGGGGCTTCTACGCCTTCATCTATGACAGCACGCGGTTGGACGCGCCGCCCGCCAGCTTTGCCGAACTCATCGCCTCGGATCTGCGGGTAGTGATCCAGGATCCGCAGCTGTCCACCACCGGGCTGGGCCTGCTGATGTGGGTCGAGGCGGCCTTCGGTGACGAGGCGCAGGCGATCTGGCAGGCGCTGGCCGAGCGGCCGGAAACGCAGGTGGTGCCGCGCTGGGCCGATGCCTATCACCCCGTCTTCCGCGCGGGCGAGGCCGACATGGTGCTCAGCTACGCCACTTCGCCCGCCTATCACGTCATCATTGAAGACGATGACGGCCCCCGCGCGGCGCGGTTTGACGAAGGCCATTATGTGCGTATCGAGGTGGCGGGGCTGCTGACTAACGCGCGCGAGCCCGATCTGGCGCGCGATTTCCTGGACTTCATGTTCACCGATGGCTTTCAGTCGGTGATCCCCACCACGCGCTGGCTTTATCCGGTGGTCACGCCCGATGACGGCCTGCCCGAGGCTTTTGGCGATCTGATCGAACCCGGCGCGGCGCTGCTGTTCGCCCCGCACGAGGCCGCCGAGCGGCGCGAGCCGGCGCTGGCACGCTGGCGCGAAGCCTTCGGGCAATAGGTCTGCGCCGCGGGCGCGGGGCTTGAAGGCACCGCGCCCGCGGATTAGCATCAAGGGTACCTCGGGGTGCCCGTTAACACGGGCTGAGATGCGCAAGCCACGCGCGAACCCGTTGAACCTGACCCGGTTAGGACCGGCGGAGGGAAGGTGAAAAGGCGCGTCCTCCACCCCCCACCCGCCCGCCCGCA
>SKNG01000169.1 GCA_007120685.1 Paracoccaceae bacterium
CGTGCTGCGCATCGCCGTCGGCCTGACGCCCAGCTTCGGCCCGGCGGCACCGCAGAACTACATCGCCGCCGATATCGACGGCGACGGCCGGGTGACGGCGGGCGATGCGCTGGAAGTACTGCGCCACGCCGTCGGCCTGCCGGCCGAGAACGTGCCCCGCTGGGTGTTCTTCGACGCCGAGACCGACTGGGACGGGCTGGGCCTGAGCGCCGCCAACACACAGGTGCCGGCCGGGATCCCGGTCGAGGCGCTGGCGGGTGACACCGGCATCGGGCTGACCGGCATCCTGCTGGGCAGCATGGCCGAGGTCGTCTGACCGCCCGACCCCGCGCAGCGTCCCGGCCCGCGTTCTGGCCCGCATTCTAGCCAGCGTTCTGGCGTCGCCGTGCCGGGCACTGGCTTGTGCCCGGCGTTTTGTCAACGCTCTGACCTGCTTTCTTGACCTGCATCAAGGCAGGCCCATTGCCGGCTGATAGATCATGGCGCCATCAAACGGGAGCCACGCCATGACCCATCAGCTTTTTCCGATCGACGCCCCCTTCTCGATCCTGCCTGACACCGAAGGCGACCAGCGCAACCCGCGCGCAGCCAAACTGGCCGATGGGGGAGCGATCGTCGTGTTCGACCAATCCTTCCGGCCCGACCCCGAGGTCAACAGTTTCGACTACGAGATCGTCGCGCAACGCTTCGACAGCAGCGGCGCCCCGGTCGGCGGGCTGCAGGTAATCACGCGGGTGGAGGATCGCACCGGCATCGGCCTGCGCGAACCGGTGGTCACGGGGCTGGCCGATGGCGGCTATGCCGTTGCCTGGGCGGGTTTCTCGCCCGATGGCACCGGGCGCGATGACGCGCACATCAACACCTATGACGCCGACGGCACGCTGGTCAACGCCGCCATCAGCGTGCTGCCACAGCGCGTTGTAACCAATGCCCTGACCGGGCTTGACGTGCAGGTGCAGCCGCTCGCCGACCCCGGCACGCTGGAACTGGCCGCGCTGGACAATGGCGGCTTCGCGCTCGCCTGGAACGGCACCTATCGCGGCGAGTTGAACCAGTTCGCCGGCGCGCGCAGCGCCTTCACCCAGACCTTTGACGCCGAAGGCGCCGCCATCGCGCCCCCGGTGCGGCTGATGCCCTGGGAGGCCACGGTCTCGTTTGCGCAGGACCGCATGGACTGGGTGGAAAATGCCGCCCCGCTGGCCGACGGGCATTATGTCGTGGTGTTTCGCGGCGGCTCCAACCACCCCGACAACCCCGCCGATGCCCCCGGCATCCTGGCGCGGATCATGGATGGCACCGGCACGCCGGTTACCGACGCCTTTCTGGTCAACGAGCAGCTTGAATTCCGCAAGGCCAACCCCACCGTCGGCACGCTGGAGGACGGCAGCTTCGTGGTGGCCTGGGCCGATGCCGGCAACTTCGGCCCGGGCAGCGACAGCTTCTGGCGGCGCTTCGATGCCGATGGCACGCCACAGACCGGCGAGCAGCCGCTGGAGGCGCGGTTCACCGGGCAGGACGTCATCCCGATGCAGGATGGCGGCTTCATGCTGGCGCTGACCAATGTGCCGGGCACGGGCCAGCCGCTGCGCAACACCTCGGCCCTGCGCTTTGACGCCGAGGGCAACCCGGCGGGCGATATCACCCTGATGGCCCGCGCGCGCGAGGACCTGGACGCCGCCTTCCTGCGCAACCAGGTCAGCGTGGTGTCGCTGGAGGACGGACCGCTGCTGAGCGTCTACAGCACCTCCCTGATGGACGTGAGCGACATCAAGGTGCTGCCCTTCATGCCCGATATCGTGGGCAGCAGCGGTGATGACGAACTGACGGCCTATACGATGGGCACCGCGCTTTACGGGCTGGACGGCGACGATACGCTGATCGGCGGGCCGGGTGACGACTGGCTGGATGGCGGCGAGGGCGAAAACACGGTCGTCTACAACGGCGCACTGGCCGATTACGCCTTCCGCATGGGCGAGGATGGCATGGTCGTGGCCAGCGACCTGCGCGATGCGGAAGAGACCGAGGATTTCGACGGCACCGACATGCTGGTGAACATCCAGATGGTCGCCTTCGCCGACGAGACCGCACCCCTGGGCGATATCCTGCTGCGCGACATCGCCATTGCCCCGCAGGATGCCACTGGCGAAATGCTGGACGGGATCACCGCCAGCTTCACGGCCGCGGGCCAACCGACGATGGCGCTGGAGCAGAAAGCCGACGGCATGCTGGCCTTCAGTCTGATGGAACGCGAGGCCGGGACGGTGCGCATCGCGCGCGACTATGACGCCGTGCGCGACGGCGGCATCACCGCCGCCGACGCGCTGGACGCGCTGCGCATCGCGGTGGGACTGGACCCGTCCTTCGGGCCGGCGCAGGCGCAGAACTTCATCGCCGCCGATATCAACGGTGATGGGCAGGTGACGGCCGGCGATGCGCTGGACATCCTGCGCGTGGCGGTGGGGCTGGAGGCCGAGCACGCGCCGCGCTGGGCGTTCTTCGACGCCAAAACCGATTGGGCCAACGCGGTGCAGGGCGGGCAGATCACGGTTGGCGAGGGGATCGAGGTCGCGGCCTTCTCGGGCGACCTGGACCTCGCCATGACCGGCATCCTGATCGGCAACCTGACCGAGGTGGTGTAAAGGGCAACTGGCCCTTTGCCAAGCGCCACGGCAACGCGCCCGCCATTTTCGCGAGACCTGCAACATGATGCCTCGATGCACGGTTTGACCGAGCACATGAAAGGCGCCATGTCGACCGGAGGTTGGAAATCCATAACATCGTCTGAAGAAACTGCGACAACAGGTTATTCTCCAACATTAGCCAATACGTGGTGCGGGTAGAACACGGTTCGCGCATGGGGGCTGCTGTAGTTGGTCATCAGGCCGAATGTCGGACTTGAAGCCGGTTCCGATTGCCTTGACACAGATTGTCTTGACACTGTGCCAAACGGCGCCGGGCTCAGTGACGATCCCATCATGAACGAAGATGGCACAACGGAGCTTCCGATCACGCTTTCGTTGATACGGAAGAAGGTTGACCCGTTTCACGCTCGCAAGCGTCTCTGTTACCGGGCTCGCCCGATGAAGACCTCATCATCATCACCGCTTCCTTCTTTACAGACGAGATCATTTCAAGCTAACGGAAGTTCCTTAATATCAGCCATGGCGTCCAGGAGGCTGTAATGGGTGGCGACCTGCATGACGATGCGTCTGGGCGTATATATCTCGTCTTCCTTGAACCGGCGCCCGACACTATTATCGGGCGCAGAATCGCCACGTCGAGCACCGACGTCGCAGCCGCGCTGCCGCAGGGGGTCATCGGCGTTCCGCTTGCAGTAACTGAAATGCCGGCCGCACTGATAACGGGCGTCGTTCGGGGCGTTGCTTTTGCCGACAGGGAAGAGGCCATTGCTTTATCGGCCGCTGATGCGCGGTTTCGGGCTTATGCACTTGAAGCAAACAACGATCTGACGCCGATAACCGGCGCCCCCGATCCGGAACCGGCCGAACCTTCGGACCCGGCGCTTGATCTGTCGGATGTGGCTGTCGGTTTGACAGGTGGGTCCGGTATCACCAGCGCCGGGCAGTTGGACGGACGAACGGTTGCCGTCGCCGGCAACTTCGATACGGACAGCGTCGACAAACTGGCCCAGCGCCTTGAGATCAGCTTTGCTGCGGTGCGACCCGTTGAGGACCTTGCCCCGGGCTTTGAAACACCTTCAGCAGCGAGCATCGCTATACAGGACCTGCCGCAGGCCCTGCTGGATCAGGACATTGCGGCCGTTTTCGTGGCGGACGTTTCGCTGCAGGATAATTCCGGGGCCGCCCTCTCGATCGAACGGGCGTTCGCACGATTTGACTCGGGGGACGAGACCTTTGCTTTTGTGACGGCAACCGAATTGCTGGCCGATGCGCAGGGTCCGGGCGGCACCCTCGCCGGGCTGGTCGCCGACGCAAGCGGCAGCGTTCTTGACGATGTTGTGTTGACCTTCACGGCCAACGACGGGGCGGTGCGATCGGTTACCAGCGACGGCGCCGGAGTCTTCAGCCTGGAGAATGTCGATGCGCCCGGCGGCCGCCTGACCGCCATGCGAGACTATGACCCTGTCAAAGACGGTGCCATCACCGCCGGCGACGCGCTGGAGGCGTTGCGGATTTCGGTGGGGCTGGAACCTTCTTTCGGACCAGCGCAGGGGCAACATTTCATCGCCGCCGATTTCAACGGCGACGGTCAGGTGACGGCCGGTGACGCGCTGGACATCCTGCGCGTGGCGGTGGGGCTGCAGGCCGAATACGCACCGCGCTGGGTGTTTCTGGATGCCGCGACCGACTGGGACGGTGTCGTTCAGGGCGGGCAGATCGACTACCAGCCGGGCATCGCCTTCGGACCGCTGGCCGGCGAGACGGAGATGGGCCTGACCGGCATCCTGATCGGCAGCCTGACCGAGGTGGTCTGATCGACCTGCCCGGGCTTCCACGGGCTGCCGGGCGCCGGAAAGGGATGCGCATCGCACCGTCAGAAAACGACAGAAAGGTCGTTTCCTTGACCTGAATCAAATCGCTTACCCGTTGTTTTATCTAGGCTCCACCTGAAACCCGCCGCAGAGCCTGGCCGCAGCGCGCCAGGCCGCCATCAGAGCAGGAACAGGCCATGCCCTACCAACTTTTCCCAACGACCCCGTTCACCCGCGCCGATGCGGATTTCGATGTCGAATATCGCTCGCCAAGATCCGCGCAACTGACCGATGGCAGCGTCATCGTGGTTTCCACACAGATCTATTGGGATGACGAAGCCGGCGAGCGGGTGCGCAATCTGGTGGCGCATCGGTATGAGTCGGACGGGACCTTTGCGGGGGCAGAGGTGCTGCAGGAGAATGCGCATGGCAGTCATGCGCAGGTGGACATTGCAGCCCTCGCCGATGGCGGCTTTGCCGTGACCTATCGCCTCGACGGGTCCGATGTGATGCGTCTGCGCAGCTATGACGAGGACGGCGCGCTGCGCGGTGAACATGTCGTCACCGCCCCGCCGCGCCAGTTCACCGCCGGCGGTCTGGACCGCAGCGAAGCAACCAATACCAGCGACGGCGCGCTGATCGGCCTGGACGACGGCGGTATCGCCTTCACCTTCAGGGGCTGGCATGCCGGTATGCTTGCGCAATACCAGGGCGCCAGCACCAACTTCACCCAGGTCTTCGATGAAAATGCCGAGCCTGTCTCGGGGCCCATTCAGATTGCGCAGTGGGTAACAAATCTTTCGTTCCAGGCCCACGTACCGGATACGATCCGGGTAGAGGACTCGGTTCCTCTCGCCGACGGGGGCTATGCAGTGATCCTGCGCGCGGGTTCGAACACGCCGGGCGGAGACGAGGATCAGAACCTGCTTGTGGCAATGCGGCTGTTCAACGCCGACGGCACCCCGCGCGGCGAGGCGTTCAGCGTGGCCACGCCGGACAACCATGACGGCAGGGTGCCCGATGCCGCGGTGCTGGCCGATGGCAGCTTCGTGATCGCCTGGACGCAAGACGTCCGGGGCGAAGACAATCCGGCCTTCTGGCGCCGCTACGACGCCGAGGGCGAACCGATGGGCGAGGCGGTGCAGGTGGCACCGGGCGAGGCGAACTTTGCCGGCTCAAGCTCATTCACCATGGCCACGATCACCCCCACCGAGGATGGCGGTTTTCTCATCATCGGCCGTGACGGCAGCCACCGCGTCGTGCAGCGCTATGATGCCGAGGGCGAGCCGGTCGGCGGGCTGGACCGCAGTTTCCATGTGGGCGCAACGGATCACTTCTCGTCCTTCGACAATGCCGATGCGCCGCGGGTCTTCGACATGGGCGAGGACGGCTATCTGGGCTTCTTCAACACCCGTTTCTGGAACCGCGAGGGCGAGGAAACGGTCAGCATGGAACCCGCCTTCAGCTACCGCATGTACGCGCCGGATATCTTCGGCACCGACGGGGATGACGTGCTGGAGGCCGACGACCGCGGCACCGCGTTGTTCGGCTTTGCGGGCGATGACACGCTGATCGGCGGCGATGGCAACGATTTCTTCGTCCCCGGCCCCGGCGATGACGTGATCATGGGTGGCGGCGGCACCAACCTGGCCCGCTTCGGCGGCCAGGAGCGCGACTACGAAATCGCCCGCGGACCGGAGAACACGCTGATCGTCACCGACACGCGTGAGGGCAGCCCGGACGGCACCAATACGCTGTCGGACATCTCGCTGCTGCAATTCGCGCCACGGTTCGCGCTCGGTGTGCAAACGGTAGCGGTGGCCGATCTGGACCTTGACGCCATGCTGACCGGCACGGTCAAGGACACCGGCGGCGAGGCAATGGAAGGCGTCGCCGTGACCTTCAGCGCCGAGGGCTGGCCGGACCAGACCGTCAGCACCGATGCCGAGGGCGGTTTCACCATGACCCTGGCCAAGGGCTTGGCCGGCCGGCTGGACGCCGCCCAGGCCTATGACCCGGCCAGCGACGGCCCCATCAGTGCCGGCGATGCGCTGGAGGCTTTGCGCATCGCGGTGGGGCTGGAGCCTTCCTTCGGGCCGGCGCAGGCGCAGCATTTCATCGCCGCCGATTTCAACGGCGACGGTCAGGTGACGGCCGGTGACGCGCTGGACATCCTGCGCGTGGCGGTGGGGCTGCAGGCCGAATACGCGCCGCGCTGGGTGTTTCTGGATGCCGGAACCGACTGGGACAGCGTGGTGCAGGACGGGCAGATCGACTACCAGCCGGGCGTCGCGCTGGACGCGCTGTCGGGCACGGCCGATATGGCACTGACCGGCATCCTGATCGGCAACCTGGCCGAGGTGGTCTGAACGCCCCATCCCACCCGCGCCGCGACGAGGGGACGAAAACCGGTTTTCCTGTGCGGTGATAGGGCCTAGGTTCCGGGCATGAGCCGTTTTCACCGCTCCCTCTCACGCCGCCTTGCCGTTCTTCAGCGCACCGCCTTCCTGGCCGCCGTCTGGCTGGGGCTGGCCGGCGCCGACCCGGCCGGGCTGGCGCTTGGCGGGCTGGCGGTGCCGGCGGCGCTGTGGCTTAGCCTTCGGCTGGCGCCCCCGGGCCGGTCGCTGCGCCTGGGGCGGCTGCTGCGGCATCTGCCGCGGTTTCTGGCCGGCTCGGTTGTCGGAGGTGTCGATGTGGCGCGGCGGGCCTTCGCCCCATCAATGCCGCTGGCGCCGGGCTGGGTAACGCGCTCCACCTCGCTGCCCGGGGGTGGCCGCGTGGCGCTGGGGGCGGAACTGTCGCTGATGCCCGGCACGCTGGCCGCGGGCTGCCGGGGTGACCGGCTGATCGTGCATCTGCTGGACCGCAACGCCGGGTTCGAGGATGCCATCGCGCTGGAAGAGGCCGAGATTGCCGCCATCCTGGGCCTGCCGGAAAACCGGGGCGATATCGCCAGCGCAGACCAGAATGCAGAACGGGCGCGCGGCCGATGATGGCGCTGTGGCTGCAGGCGGTGGCGCTGGGGGTGCTGGCCAGCCTGGGCGCGGCGCTCTGGCGGGTCTGGCGCGGGCCGGCGCGGGCCGACCGGATGATGGCCGCGCAGCTGATCGGCACCGGCGGCGTGGCGGTGCTGGTGCTGCTGGCGCCCCTGCAGGACTGGGCGGCGCTGGATGTGGCGCTGGCGCTGGCACTGCTGGCGGCGCTGGCAGCGGTGGGCTTCGTCAAGGCCAGCACTGCCGACGGCGCGGGCGACCCGGAGGAAACCCCCGTCGAGCCAGAGGACGACGCAGGGTCCGCCGCCGATCCGGAGCACAGGCCATGAGCGATCTGGCAATGACCGACCTGGCCAGCATGGTCCTGACCGGGGCGGGGCTCTTGTTTTTCATCGCGGGCTCGGTGGGGATCATCCGGTTTCCGGATCTGTTCAGCCGTCTGCATGCGCTGACCAAGGCCGACAACCTGGGCCTGGGGCTGATCGCGCTGGGGGTGGCGTTTCAGGCCGAAACCTGGGCGCAGCTGGGCAGGCTGGCGCTGATCTGGGCGCTGGCGCTGCTGGCGGCGGGAACGGTGGCGCAGCTAGTCGCCCGCGCCGCCCTCGCCGCGCCCGCCGACCGGGCGGATGCCGACCGATGATGGCCGCGCTGTCGCTGGACCTGACGCTGGATCTGGCGCTCTGTGCGCTGGCGCTGGGCGCGGGCCTGGCCACGGTGGCCGGGCGCGGGCTGTTCAGGGCGCTGGTCTTCTTCATCACCTACGGGCTGGTCCTGTCCATCGTCTGGCTTCGGCTGGGCGCCGTGGATGTGGCGCTGGCCGAGGCCGCCATCGGCGCCGGGCTGACCGGCGTGCTGCTGCTGGCCGCGCATGGCCGGCTGGCGCGCATCGGCGCAGCGGGCGATGCCGCCCCAGCCGCGGGCCGGCACCTGC
>SKNG01000428.1 GCA_007120685.1 Paracoccaceae bacterium
ATAGCCGCCGACGATCTTGGCCAGGGCCAGCGGCCCGTTCAGCCAGACCCCCGCCCAGGCCGCGCGGCGCTTGTCACGCAAGGCGCCGGGATCATTTGTCGTGCCATCGTGCAAGGCGGGAGTGTGGTCATGCATCGGTGTCGTCTCAGTGACGGCCCAGCGGGCCGGGCGCGCCCCAGTAAGCCACGCTTCGCTGATGCGCGGCAAGAGCAGAGGCAGGCGTTTCGTCATCCGTCCCCGCCCCGTCGTCGGCCTCGCCCGCTGGCGCGGCGGTCAGCAGGGGCACGATGCAGCGCCAGTCCCGGCAATCGCGGGCGAGGCGGGCGCGGGTGGCGGGATCCAACGCGGTGATGATGGCGATCTGATGCGCGGCAGGCACGAGCGACAGGAAGCGCGCCGCTTCCTCGCTGCGCAGATCGGCCAGCGCGTGGGCCAGTTCGGCAGGCGGACAGCGCAGGATGGCCTCGCGCGGGGGGCCGATGCGACCGCCATGGATGAAGGCGCGCAGCGAGGCGCGATTAAGCACCATCGCCGGGTGACGGGAGGCCGAGACCGGGCGGCGGCGGGAAAAACGCATGGGCATGGCGAAACCTCCGTTCCTGGCGGCAGGGGGTGCCCGCGCCGGTTCCGGCGCGGACCGAGATCAGGATGGCCCGCGCCGGAACACCGGCGCGGGCTGGGGCGCGGGGCGCCGGTGTCAGCCGACCACGCCCAGCAGGCCCAGCGGGGCGTCCAGCAGGCTGGCGGCGTCTTCCTCACCGTCGAAGTCGATCCCGATCAGCCAGGCGGCCATCGAGAAATAGACCAGCAGGCCGGTGAAGTCCTTGATCGTGGTGATGAACGGGTCGGCGCCCGGCGCATGGTCGACGCCGATCTTGACCAGGATCCAGGGCATCAGGAAGCCCAGGCAGGCCGCCGTGAAGACCGAGGTGAACAGCGCCACGCCCACAACGATGCCCAGATTGGCGATGTCATTGGGCACGCCCTGCCAGAAATGCGCCACCGTGCCGGCGATCAGCGCGATTCCCACCGCCATCACCGCGCCGACCATCGCCTCACGCGCGAAGGACTTGCGCCAGAAATCCTTCATGTTGATATGGCCCAGCGCGAAGCCGCGCGCGAAGATGGTCGAGGACTGGGTGCCGACATTGCCGCCCATATCCATCACCAGCGGGATGAAGATGGCCAATGCGATCACCGCGCCCAGCACGTCCTCGAACGTGTCGATCAGCCCGCCGACGACCAGACCGCCGGCCAGCGTGACCAGCAGGAACAGGATGCGCACCCGCACCGTGTACCAGATCGGCCCCTGGGTCAGCTTTTCGGACCGCACATGGTCGGTGGTGGAAAACAGGTCACCCACCCCGGCCTTGTAGTAGATATCGTCCGAGGTCTCCTCTTCCAGGATATCCATGGCGTCGTCAAAAGTCAGCACGCCGATCATTTCCTGCTTGCTGTTGACCACCGGCAACAGCGGCACATCGCGGATCTGCAACTGCCGCGCGGCGGTTTCCTGATCGGTGGTGCCGTTGACGGCGATATCGGCGCCTTCGGCCAGCGACAGGGCCTTGGCCGCGCCATCGGCGCGCAGAAGCGCCGACAGGCGCACGAAGCCCTTGTAGCGGCCCTGCCCGTCGATGACGAAGACGCAGCCCGCCTGGCCGCTGGGCACGCGCGAGCGGCGCACGGTTTCCAGCGCCTCGGTCACGGTGCCGGTATCGGTGACATGGATGAAGGCATCGCGCAGCTTGGCCGATACCGGGTCTTGCGCCGGGCTGCGGGCGGTGCCGGCGGCGCCGGCGCTGTCAAAGGTTGTGGTTGCCATTGGTCAGTCCTCTTTCGGTCAGGAAGGGTGGTTCAGTTCCCCAGTGCCGCGGTCAGCGACAGGGCAACACGGGTGCCGAAAGTGCTTGCACGATGCACGCGAAAATCGGCGGCCAGGATGTCGGTCACGGCATAGGTCAGGCCGACATTGGCATAGTTCACACGGTCGGCCGGCTCGCGGCCCAGGGTGGCCGACAGGGCAAGCCGGTCGTCGAAGGCGTAGGCGCCGGTCACCTCGATTTCAGCCCATTCGCTGTCGCTGAGGTTGTAGACAGCCCCGGCACCAAGGGTGAAGCGGGGGTCCACCGCCCATTCGATGCCGGCGCCAAGCTCCCATTCGCGCGGGCTGGGGACATAGACGACCTCGGCGCCCAGCGTCAGGCGATCATCCACCGCCCATTCGATGCCGGCGAAGATTTCAAGATCGTCCCAGCCCGAATCATCGGCCCAGGCCCGCTCGATGCCGATTTCCAGGTCGACCGGGTCGAAATCGTGCCGATAGCCCAGGAACGGCACGATTTCGATCCGGTCGTCATCGATGCGGATGGTCTCCAGATCGAAGCCGAAGAAGAAGCCGTTCGCTTCGCCTTCGGCCTCCAGCACCAAGGCGGGGCGGCCGGGCGACCGGCGCTCGGCGCCGTCGATCAGGTCATTCGTGATGGTCGCCTCCAGCGACCAGTCGAAGGCCTGGGCCGTGGCCGGGGCCAGTAGCAGGCTGGCGGCCAGGCAGGGCCCGGCCAGTTGGATGGGTCTCATGGGTCTTCATCTCCGGTTGTTCAGAAAACGGTTGCGCAGTCTCTGCGCGCCCAGCCGCAGCCGCAGCGCCAGATGCACGAGGGAATGGGCTGCGCGCTGGAAGCCGGCGCGCGCACGCCTGCCCAGCAGCCCGGCCCGGGCCAGCGCCCTGCCGCAGCCCTCGGCCAGCCCGGCCAGATGGGCCAGCAGGCGCGAGGTGGCGCTGGCCAGCGCGGCATCGAAACGGTCCATCGCCTTGGTCATGCGCCACCCCCCGGCAGGGGGCCCAGCACGGCCCAGGCGATGGCGAAGTAGAGAACGACGCCCAGCAGATCCATCACCGAGGTGATCAGCGGCCCCGACATCGCCGCCGGATCGGTGCCGAAGCGCCGCGCGGCAAAGGGCATCAACGCACCCAAGAGCCCGCCAACCACGGTGACGCTCAGCATGGTCAGCGCGATCACCACCAGCACCGCGCCGCTGACCGCCTGCGTCAGCGCGGCCAGCACCGCCAGCAGCCCCGCCACCGCCAGCCCCAGCCCGGCCAGCACCGGCAATTCGCGCTTCAGCACGAACCAGATATCGGCCGCGCGCGGGACCACCTGGCCCAGCGCCATCGCCCGGATCACCAGCGTCGCCGACTGGCTGCCGGTATTGCCGCCCATGTCGATGATCGGCGCGATGAAGGCGGCCAGGATCAGCGCCTCGGCCAGCATCGCCTCCTGCCCGGCGATATAGCCGGCGGTGATCACGCCAAACACCGTCAGGATGGCCAGCCAGAACAGCCGCAGCCGGAAGATGCGGCCCAGGGGCGAGCCCCGCAGGTCCAGATCCGGCCCGCCCAGCGTGCCGGTGCCGCCAAAGCGCGCCAGCCGCCCCGCCGCATCCTCGCGCCCGATGTCGAGCGCGTCATCGACGGTGACGATACCCACCAGCCGCCCGGCTTCGGTGACGATGGGCAGGGCGATCAGGTCATAGCGCGCGATCCGCTCGGCCACCACGGCGCGGGGCTCGTCGACCCGGCCGCTGGGAAACTGTGTGCGCATCAGGTCGGAAATCGACTGGCGTTCATCGGCCAGGATCAACTCGCGCCGTGTCACCACGCCGATCAGACTGCGGTCCGCGTCGATGACATAGGCCGAATAGATGGTCTCGGCGTCCGGCGCCTCGGCGCGCAGATGGTCGATGGCGCGTGCCGCCGTCATCCCGGGCGACAGCGTGGCATAGTCCGAGGTCATCACCGACCCCGCCGTGCCTTCGGGCCAGGCGGCAAGGCGGCGGATATCCTCGCGCTCGGCCTGGGCCAGCGCCGGCAGCAGGGCCTGACGCTGGCTTTCGTCCAGTTGCTTCCACAGATCGGCGCGTTCGTCATGGCTCATGGCGGCGACGATGCGCGCCAGATCACAACGCGGCAGACGGCGGGCCATGGCGATCTGGAACCCCGCCTGGAAATAGCCGAACACAGTGGCCTGATGGCCGGGCGTCAACAGGCGCAGCACGGTGGCGGCCTCGGCGGCGGGCAGGCCGCCGATCTCGTTGGCGATATCGGCCGGATGCACGGGCGCCAAGGCCTCGCGCACCGCGATCAATTCGCCCGCTGCCATCCGCGCGCGCAGGTCTTGGGTCAGGAGGTCCATGTCGCTGCCTTCCGGGTTGCCTTTGGGCGATCCAGAGCGGCGCGCGCCGGGGTCAGCGCGCGCAGGCCTCGCCGTGCGCCAGAGCGCTCAGCGCCACCGGGCCGATCTGCGCCCCGTCGCGGTAGAGCATGGCCTTGCGCGGCGGCTGCGGCCGGGCGGCGACCGGCGTGCGGACGGGCTTTAGCGCCGGCAGGGTATCCAGCGCCGCCACCGGCACCACCCGCGCCTGACGCTTCAGCGCGGCCTTGGCCTTGCCCTTCTTCGGCAGCTTTTCGGCAATGCCCAGCACCGCGGCGCGGCGGGCCATCTCGGCGCGGATCTCGGCGGCCGAGACGCCCCGGTCATGCCACAGCACGGCCAGGTGATAGAGCAGATCGACGCTTTCCTCGATCAGCCCGTCGCGGTTACCCGCCACGGCATCGAGTGCCACCTCGGTAGCCTCTTCCACCAGCTTGCGGGCCTTCTTGCCGGTCGAGGCATCGACCAGCCGGGCAGTCCGCTTGGTGGGCGGGGCCGCCAGGCTGCCCAGCAGGGTTTCCAGCGAGGCCAGCAGGTCCGGCTGACGGGCGGGGAAGTCATGGATCATCTTCATGGTGTAATCTCCTGTCGGGTATCGGGATCAGCGGTTGCCGATCAGGCGCAGGGGGGAATTCGGGCCAGGGGCGGCGGCCTGGGCGGCCGGATTGGGGGACGTGTTGGGGGACGGGTCGGCGGCGCGGGGGCCGGTGGCCTGATGCACAGGCTTGCCCGCGCCATCGACGACCGGCAGCCGCGCGGCGAGCGCGCGCATCACCAGATCACGGGTGTCATTGCCGCCGGGCAGGGCAAGCACCATGTCCGGGCGGCTGTCGGTCAGCATGAAGCCATTGCGGATGCTTTCGGCGCGCTTGCCGAACTCCCGCCAGTTGGCCGGGTAGCGCACGACATGCAGGCGCTGTTCGCGCGCCCAGTCTTCGGACGCGATGCCCAGAAAACCGCTGCCGCCGTGGATCAGCACGCTGACCGGCCCACGGGCGTGGACCAGGTCAAGCGCGCGGCGGATGGGGGTGACATCATCCAGATGCCGCCCGCCGGCGACCAGAAGACGCATGGCGCTCTCCTTCGATGCAGGTCGGTCGGGCGCGGACCGTCAGGCCCGGCGCAGATACGACTGGCGGCGAAGAAGAGCGTCGAGCAGTGTCTCGACACCGGGTGCAGCCTGCGCGGGCAAGGCGGGCGGCACCGCCTGCGGCTGTGTCCAGCGCATGGCAAGCTGGCCGGTTTGCGCATTGCGCACCCAGCGAATGGCGGGACGAGTGGTGGTGGCGCGGCGGCCCTGCCGGCCGGGCGGCGCCATATGGGCGAAGTGAAAGGTCATTGTTGCCTCCATCACACCGGCCGCGGCCGGTCCGGAGGCAGGAAGCGGGCGCCTAAAGGCGGATCGCTTCAGCCAGAGACAGGCCGGGACGGTCGAATGTCATCGGGATGGCCCGGCGCACATGAGAACGCATCGTCACGCGTGCCAGACCGCTACTAGAGCAGCTGTCCATGGTTCTCTCTGGTAAAGGGTTGAAAAAGGCCGCTTTGCGTCGGCGCGGGATAGATAGATCAGATCAGCCGGTCAGTCAACCTGGGCAAGGCACGGTTTCGGAAATGCCTGCCTTTCTTCGACGATGCCCTTTCGCCCATGTCGTCTTCGCCTTCGACGCAACACGCCGCAACGGGGGCGCTCGGCATGCCCTTCGCAGATCACAAATAACCGGCCTGCGCCATGGCGCGCGGTCTCGGCGCATCGTCTGCGCGGGTTGGCGGACGCACCTGTTGCCTGCTCAGAAACCGCGTTCCTGCATCCAGCCGGTGACCAGATCGACCGCCTGCGCCAGTTTCTCGGGCTGGCCGGCGTAGTAATGCGAGGCGCCCTCGATGCGGTGAAAGGTCTTGTCGGCGCTGGCAGCGGCGGCGTGGATACGGCCGGTGTGGGGCTGCGGCACCGCCTCGTCGGCGGTGTTCTCGATCGACAGGATGGGCACGGTGACCGAGCGCGCGCAGGTCTCGCCATGGGCCAGGCTGTCGGCCATCGACCATTGCGAGAGCCAGGCGCGCAGGGTCGAGACCCGCGCCAGCCCCGCCGGCGCGCTGTTGGCAACGCGCGGCTCGCCGATCCAGGAACGGTTCAGCGGCCTGTCATTGGGATCGATGCTCAGGTCCAGAAAGCGCGGATCGGCAAGCGTGCGATGGGTGACGAAGGCACGCTCCACCTCGCCGGTGGCGCCGTGCTTCAGCCGCTCCAGCGTCTCGCGCACGCGGGCGGTGATGCGGTCCATGCGGGCCTGCTGCGCGGCGCGGTAGGCGGCCAACCAGTCGGCCGGATAGGGCGCGGGCGGGGCGGCGGGGCCGTAGAGGTCAAGCGCGGGGTCGCGGTCCTCGGGGTTGGCCTCGTCGCGCACCGAGGGGTCGATGCAATCGCGCAGAAGCTCGGCGCGGCTGACATGGGCGGCCTGAAAGGTCAGCGCATCGGCCGGGATCAGCCCGGCGGCGGCCATGTCGGCAGGGTCGCCGGCAGGGGTGTGGGTGACGGTAGGCCGTTCGGCCTGGGCCTGATAATACAGCATCAGCGACCCGCCGCCGGACCAGCCGCCCAGCACCACCTTGTCATAGCCCCAGTGGTCGCGCGCATGGCGCACCCAGGCGCCGACATCGCGCAGCACGGCCTCGTAGGTCAGGGCGGTGTCGTTCCTGGCATAGCGGCTGGCGGCACAAAGCACATGCACCCCCCGCGCCGCCACCGCCTGCGGCATCGGCAGAAGCTGCAGCGTGGTGGCGGGGTGCATGTAGATCAGCAGCGTCCGCGCCGCCACGCCGCGCGGCAGGAAGCGGATGCCTTCCAGATTGACCATGCCCTTGCCGGCGGCGAAGCCATAGGTTTCCTGAAAACCCGCCGTTTCGGCATAGGCGAGATGAACCCATTCGGGCGCGACCTCGATGGACGGGCGCGGGTCGGTCACCGGGCGTGTCATCGGTTCGGTCCTTCTTTGGGGTCGGGTCTGTGCCCGAACAGTGGTAGGTCCGCAACGCCCGCTTGTCGATCCCGGATGCCGCACCGGCTACGGCGCTGTCGGCGCCATCACGGCCGCGGCTGCGGGTGTTTCAGCAAGCCTTCGTCGAGGTCCTCTTCGTCCCACACCCCCAGCAGGATGCCCTTGCGCCGGGATTTTCCGCGCCGGGCAACAAGCTGGGCATCGCTGACCGTGGTGCGTTGCGACGGGCGCCGCGCCCAGGCCGCCAGCCGGTCATGAAGCCTTGCCCGCGTGTCGGCATGGGCCGGGCTGGCGCCCAGGTCGTCGAATTCCTGCGGGTCGGTGTGAAGGTCGAACAGCATCGGCCGCATCCCGCCCTCGGCATGCATCATCTTGAACCGGCCGTCGAAGACCATGAACAGCCGCGCCTGTTTCGGCGCCAGCCCCAGCCTGCCGGCCATCGGCGTGGCCGAATAGTCGTATTCGCTGATCACCACATCGCGCCAGTCCTGCGGCGGCTGGCCGTGCAGGAAGGGCATCAGCGACCGGCCCTCGATGACATGATCGGGCACCTGCCCGCCCGCGGCCTCGACAAAGGTGGCGGCCAGGTCGATACCTTCGACCAGCGCATCGCAGACCTTGCCGCGCGTGCCGTCGGCACCGGCGGAAGGGTCGTAGACGATCAGCGGCACGCGGACCGAGGGGTCGTGGAAGAGATCCTTCTCGCCCAGCCAGTGATCGCCCAGATAGTCGCCATGGTCCGAGGTCAGCACGATCATCGTGTCATCGATCCGGCCCGAGGCTTCCAGTTCATCCAGAAGCCGGCCCAGATGCGCGTCGCATTGCGCGATCAGGCCCATGTAGGCCGGGATCACCTCGCGCCGCACCTCATCGCGCGAGAAGGCGCGGCCGATGGGGTTTTCCATATAGGCACGATAGACGGGGTGCGGGTCTTCGCGTTCGCGCGCGTGGCGGGTGGCGGGTTGCACATCCTGCGGCCCGTAAAGGGCGTTGTAGGGCGCGGGCACCACATAGGGCCAGTGCGGCTTGATGTAGGAGAGATGGCAAAGCCATGGCCGCGCGGCGGTTTGCGGATCGTTCAGGAAATCCAGCGCGCGGG
>SKNG01000424.1 GCA_007120685.1 Paracoccaceae bacterium
GCGGCTGGCGGCGCTGCGGCTGAGTGCCCAGCCGATCCGGCGCGACATGGCGCGGCGGGCGCCGGACCTGGTGCGGCTGGGCGCGCGGGCGGAAGCGGCGATGGCGGCGCGGTTGCGCTGGCTGGGCGAGCGGCTGGCGGCGCTGGAACGGATGCGCGAGGCGATGGGCTATACGCAGACGCTGCGGCGGGGCTTTGCCGTGCTGCGGGGCGAGGATGACCGGGTTCTGAAGGGCGCTGCCGCTGTCCGCGCCGCGCCGCGTTTCACGGTCGAACTGGCCGATGGCAAGGTGGCGGCGGCGCCGCTTACAACGTCGGCGACGACGCGGCGGCGTGGGGGTGCCGGACCGGCGGGCGGGCCGGAGCAGGGCTCGCTGTTCTGAAGGGGTGCCGGCGGTGAGGGCGGTGGGGGGCGCTGCCCCCCTCTTGGCCTGCGGCCAATTCACCCCCCGGCGTATTTGGGGCAAGATGAGGGGGCGGCGATTGCTGGGCGCGGGGCCGTTGCAAGGTGGCTCAGGCGCGGGCATATAGGGCGCGATTTGCCGGAGGGGCCGCGCGATGAATTACCTGGAGTTCGAGAAACCGCTTGCCGAGATCGAAGGCAAGGCGGCCGAGTTGCGCGCCATGGCGCGCGCCAACCCCGAGATGGATGTGGGCAAGGAGGCCGAGGCGCTGGACCGCAAGGCCGAGGCGATGCTGGGCGATCTCTATCGCGCGCTCACGCCCTGGCAGAAATGCCTGGTCGCCCGCCACCCTGACCGGCCGCATTGCCGGGATTACATCGAGGCGCTGTTCACCGACTACACGCCGCTGGCCGGCGACCGCAACTTTGCCGATGATGCCGCGATCATGGGCGGGCTGGCACGGCTGGATGACCGGCCGGTGGTGGTGATCGGGCAGGAGAAGGGTGACGATACCAAATCCCGCATCGCCCGCAACTTCGGCATGGCCCGGCCCGAGGGCTACCGCAAGGCGATCCGCCTGATGGACCTGGCCGCGCGTTTCGGCCTGCCGGTGATCACGCTGGTCGACACGCCGGGCGCCTATCCCGGCAAGGGCGCCGAGGAGCGCGGCCAGGCCGAGGCGATTGCGCGCTCGACCCAGAAATGCCTGGAGATCGGTGTGCCCGTGGTCTCGGCGGTGATCGGCGAGGGGGGATCGGGCGGCGCGGTGGCGCTGGCCACGGCCGACCGAGTGCTGATGCTGGAGCATTCGGTCTATTCGGTGATCTCGCCCGAGGGCTGTGCCTCGATCCTGTGGAAGGATGCCGAGAAGATGCGCGAGGCGGCCGAGGCCTTGAAGCTGACCGCGCAGGACCTGCTGAAGCTGGGGGTTATCGACCAGATCGTACCCGAGCCGCGCGGTGGTGCCCAGCGCGACCGCAAGGCCACCATCGAGGCGGTTGGGGCGGCGGTGCAGGGCGCGCTGGACGGGCTGGCCGGGCGCGAGGCGACGGCGCTGATCCAGGGCCGGCGGCGCAAGTTTCTGGACATGGGGCAGAAGGGGCTGGCGGCCTGAGGCTACGGCTTCGGCGTCAGGTGCCTGCGGCTTCCGGCGGCGGCTTATCGCCCATCAGCGCCGCCAGCGCCAAGAGCGGCGAGCCGCTCTGGATGTAAGGGGCGGTGGTTTCCGGCAGACCCTCCAGGTAGTCCACATTGGCGCGAAAATGCGCCGTCGTGTGGTCGGTCAGCCACATCAGCAGCGCACTCAGCGCCGTCGCACCCACGCCTATTTCCCGTTCGGTGACCCGGCAGCCCGCGCCATCGGGTTCGACCGACCAGATCATGATGAAGGGCCTTGGACTGAACATCGGATGCGTGTTGCGTTCCTCCAGCCGTTGGCCAAGCGGGCCATCCTCGATGATCCGCAACCAGGCGTCGGGACGGCGCGGGCCGATGAAGGTGCTGCGCAGGTCAGGCGGCAGGCCGTCGCCTAGCCGCCGTTCCCACGGGTTGCGGAGCCACAGGGGAAACCAGCCTTCGGCGTCCGCCGCGCCGGTCATTCGCAGCGTGTTGGCCTGCATGGGTGCAAAGCGCAGCGCGCGCGCGAGGCGCTGCGGCGGCAGGGTCGAGCGGACCTTCCCCCGGGAGTTCACGCGCAGGCGGGGCGGCTTCATCTGCAGATGTGCTATGGCGAAGTTCAGCAGCGCCCAGGACATCGGCAGCACCAGCACCGCAATCAGTGCGCCGACAAGGATGACAGTGATCGTCTGGCCAGGGTCAAGGGGTGGCATCAGGGCAAACCAGGGTTCTGCCACCGGCAGGAGGGTGGCCAGAAAGCCGATCAGCAGGGCCAGTGACAGATGTTCGGTTACGGCGGCGGGGAAGCGGATCACCAGCACCAGCATCAGCGGCGGCCAGCACAGCATCAGCCAGCGGTCCCAGCCCTGCGGGATCAGGCCCTCGCCCAGAAGCAGTGACGGTGGCAACCAGACCAGCCAGGGCAGGATCGCCAGAAAGACGATCAGCCGGCGCAGCGCGAAGAGCATAGCGCGGGTGCGGTGGAAAGAGCGGTGCATGGATCGCCTTGCCCAAGTTGGTGTTCCAGGGGCCTGGGGGTAGGCGGTCATCGCGGCGAAAATGCGGCCCTTGCGGGGCTCGGCGGGGCCGTGGCAGCGGGTTTCTCGGTGGCGCCTACCACAGCCGCTGACGGTTGCGCGCCGGGGCGGTGGCGTCGAATTGCGCGCCGTCGATCCCGCCTTTGGTGATTTCCTGGAGGATGGTGCCCAGCGTCGGCAGGCCCGCCGACTGATCGCCGTCCTGCCACAGCCGGGCGCGCGTCAGCGACTTGGCGCATTGCATGTAGACCTCCGCCAGCGCCACCACGATCACGCAGCGCGGCTGTTTCCCGTCGCGGTCGAACCGCGCCAGCAGGTCCGGCGCGACCGACAGCCGGGCGGTGCCGTTGACGCGCAGGATGTCCTGCGAGCCCGCCACCAGAAAGGCCAGCGATACCCTTCCGTCCACGACGATGTTGCGCAGGCTGTCCAGCCGGTTGTTGCCGCGCCAGTCGGGCAGGGCCAGCGTGCCCGCATCCAGAACCGTCACCACTGGCCCGTCATCGCCGCGCGGGCTGCAATCGGTGCCGCCGGGGCCGGTGCTGGCCAGCAGGCAGAAGCGTGCGCATTCGATCCAGGCGCGATAGGCCGGGGTCAGGCGCGGCGTGACCTTGGCGATGGCCGCCCGCGAGGGCGGATCGGGGTAGAGCGCCTTCAGCGCGGCGAGGTCGGTGATCCAGGTCACTGGGCGGCGGCCTTGGACGCGGCGGCTTTCGATGCGTTGGCCCGGGCGGCGGGGGCGTCGAAGCCGGCCTCGGCCATCAGCGCGTCAGAGCGGGATTCGACCACCTGCTCCAACTCCCGCATGAAGCTGCGCAGGTCGCGCCCCGGCGGGATGGCGGGCAGGAATTCGACCACCGCCAGACCCGGCGCGCGATAGATCTGCCGGCGCGGCCAGAACACGCCGACATTGCAGGCCACCGGCACGCAATCGGTGCTCATTTCCTGATACAGCAGCCCGGTGCCGACCTTGTATTCCTTCGTCGCATCGGGCGCCACGCGGGTGCCCTGGGGATAAATGATCAACTGCCCCGGCTCCTGCTGGCCGGCGCGCACGCGCTCCATCATCGCCTTGATCGCCGCCCCGCGCTTGCCGCGGTCTACCGGCACGCAGCCGATGCGCTGGGCGTACCAGCCCAGGATCGGTGCGCGCCGCAACTCCTTCTTCATGATGAACTTCGGGCGCGGCAATTCGCTGACCAGGATGATGATGTCGAAAAAGCTCTGATGCTTGGCGGCGATCATCACCTCGCCCTGGGGGATTTCGCCGCGCACCTCGGAGCGCAGGCCCAACATCCAGCGCGCCGTCCAGCGTGCATAGCGGCACCAGGTATGCACGGCGGCAAAGGCCCCGCGCCGGTCGACCATCGCCCAGGGGGTGAAGAACACCGCCATGATCGCCATCATCGCATAGACCTGCACCGTGTAGATCAGCGAGCGCAGCCATCGCCAGGCATAGGCCATCAGCCTTCCCTCCTCAGCACGCGGAACGCAGCGGCGCGGGTGGCGGCCCAGGCCACGATGGCGGCAAAGGGCGGCACCACCAGGGGCCACAGCCAGTCGGCGCCGCGGAACCCGATCCCGCCCAGCCCCGCGTCGCCTGCTGTCTCGCCCAGCGACGGCATCAGGGCCAGCGCGCCCATGCCCAGCCCCGTGCCCAGCGCGGCCCCCAAGAGCGCGCGCAGGGTGAAACTGCGGGTGAAGGCCCGGGCGATGAAGGTATCGCGCGCGCCGACCAGACGCAGGACGGCAATCGCCTGTGCATTGGCCGCCAGCGAGAAACTGGCCGCCAGCGCCACCATCGCCGCCGTGGCCGCGCCGATCAGCGCCACCGACAGAAGCGCCAGCCCCCGCAGATGCCCCGCCGCCGCCACCATCGGCGCGCGCCAGCGGCTATGGTCGTCCAGCACCGAGCCGGGCACCTCGGCGGCCAGGCGCATGCGCAGGCCCACCGGATCGAAGCCGCCACCGCCCTCGATGATTTCGATCAGCCGGGGCAGGGCCAGCTGCTCCAGCGGCAGATCGGGGCCGAACCAGGGGGCGAGCAGGGCGCGTTGTTCCTCGACCTCCAGCAACCGGACCGAGGCCACGCCGGGCGTGGCGCGCAGGATATCCAGCGCGCGGTTGGTCTGCGCGTCCAATTCGCCCGCGGGGGCGGAAATGCGCAGCGTGGCGCTTTGCGCCAGCGTCGCATGCCAGCGATCGGCCAGCCGATCCGCGCCCAGTGCCATCGCCAGGGCGAAGACTGCCAGAAAGGCCATCGCCAATGCCGTGCCCACGGTCAGCGCGGCGGTGAAGCCAGAGCCCGGCACCACATCGGGCGCCTCGCGCGGCTCGGCCCCGGCGGCGCTTGCCTCGGCCCGGCGACGGCCTGGGATCAGAAGGGCCAGCGCGTTCACAGATCCGCCCCCGCCGCCTGCAGCGTCCGTTCGGCGATGCGCAACACCCGCGCCGAAACCTGCGCCTTGGCACTGCGGATCAGATTCAGGTCATGCGTGGCGATCATCACCGCCGTGCCCATGCGGTTCAGTTCCACCAGCAGCGACAGGATGCGCAACGACATATCCCAGTCCAGATTGCCGGTCGGCTCGTCGGCCAGCACCACGGCGGGCGAGGCGATGACCGCGCGCGCCAGCGCCGCGCGCTGGCGTTCGCCGCCCGAAAGCGTGGGCGGGCGGGCCTCGGCCTGTTCGCTCAGCCCTACCCAGGCCAGCAATTCGCGCAGATCGCGCTGCGGGGCGGCAACACCGGCAACGGTGAACGGCAGGGCCACATTCTGGGCCACGCTCAGATGATCCAGGAAGCGGCAGTCCTGATGGATCACGCCGATCTGGCGGCGGGTATCGGCCAGATCGTCGCGGTTCATCGACTGCAGATCGCTGTCGAACAGCACCACCCGGCCGGCGCTGGGGCGCAATTCGCCGTAGCAGAGTTTCAATAGCGTCGTCTTGCCGGCGCCAGAGGGGCCGGTCAGGAAATGAAAGGCGCCCCCGGCGACATGCAGATCGACATCGCCCAGCAATCGCCGGTCGCCGTAATCCTGCGCAACCTTTTCCAGCCTGATCAACGCCTTTGCTCCGTTCCAGGGCGGCTCCTTCCCCTGTGGAAAAAGGGTTAATGGATGGACTTGGAACCGCGCCGATCACTAGCTATAACAAGGGAGGGGCCAAAGCCAATGGCCGAAGAGCAGGTGACCGGAAAACCGGTTCGGCCGGAGGTGCGATGCGACTGACCTGTCCCAATTGCAAGGCGCAATACGAGGTCGAGGAAAGCGTGATCCCGGAAGGCGGGCGCGAGGTCCAGTGCTCGGCCTGCGGGAACACCTGGTATCAGTATCCGATCAGCGTGGCGCTGCAGATGCGTGCGGCCGAGTTTGACGACGATGACGACGAGGACGAAGGCGGCGTCACTGTCCCGCCGCCGCCCGGCCGTCAGATCGACCGGAGCGTGATGGAACTTCTGCGCGAGGAAGCCGAGCGCGAATTGCGCGAACGGCGGGGGGGCGGCGCTGCGGGCGGGCTGGAAACCCAGCCCGACCTGGGGCTGCCGCAACGGCGTGCGCGCCAGAAACCCCGGCCGCAGAACGAGGATCAGGCCGTTGCCGCCAGTGCCGCCGCCGCCGCCGCGCGCCGCACTGGCAGCGCCGGGGCGCGGTCTGCTGCGACGGAGAGCGACAGCGACCAGGATGCGGCAAATCGCAGCCGCCTGGACATGTTGCCCGATATCGAGGAACTCAGCTCGACCCTGCAGCCCCGCCGGGAACCGCGCAAGCCCGCCGCCGCCGAAAACGGCGCGGAAGGCGAGGTGGTGGAGGAACGCCGCGGCCTGTTGCGGGGTTTGTCGGTGGTGGTGATCGTAGCGGCGGTGTTGCTGAGCCTCTATCTGTTCGCGCCGGTGATCGCTGCCAATGTGCCGGCGCTCGAAACCGCCCTGACCGGCTATGTGGCCATGGTCGATGCCCTGCGGCTGGTCGTGGCCGGTTGGTTGGACGGTCTGCGCGGGATGATCAGCGGCGGCTGATCTGCCGCCACCGGCGGGGCCGTCAGGCTTGCCTGTCGGCCGGCACCTTTCGCTCGGGATTATTCATCCGGCCACTGCCCGCCCAGCAGGGTGTCGATCCGGGCGCGCGCCTGCGCGGCTTCGTCGCCCAGCGCCTGCATTTCCTCCCGGGCGGCAGCGATCTCGGCGTCGATCGCATCCACCCGGTCGCGGCGTTCCGGCGTCGCGGCGCTGGCCTCGCCAAGCTGCACGATCAGCCCAACCAGCCGGTCCTGCTCCTCGCGCAGGTCGGCGGCACGGGCGCGCAGGCGCTCGACCGCCCGCTCTGCCGCCACGATCCGGCCGCGCAGGGCCGCGATTTCGGAAAGCCGCGCGCGCAGGGCGGGGTCTTCGGCGCGGCCCTGCCATGCCGCCAGCGTCGGCAGGTCGATATCCATCACCGCCACGCGGCGCTGGCGCGGCTGCCGCTCGCGCACGTCAAGGCTGACATGCGCCCCCGCCGGCACCGCGACCTGCCAGCGCCAGTGGTCCAGCCGCTCTTCCCATCCAGCCGGCGCGGTGACCGTCCAGCCGTCGCGGCGCGGGTGTTCGATGGTCAGCATCCGGTCGGCCTGCGGCGCGCCCTCGATCCGGTAGCGCGTGCGCCGCTCGATATCCTCGGTCACCTCCAGCACCCCTGCCACCAGACGCATTTCGCGCAGATGCTCCGTGCTTGCCACCTCCTCGCGGACTGACATCGCGGTATCGCGCGCGAAGGGCACGAGTTGCCGCGCCCCCGGCGCCAGTTCCGGGATCATGGCATCGCCGGCATGCCCCCGCCCGGCCTCGTATAGCGTCAGCACGCCGGCGGGCAGGCGCAGCGGCAGCGGGTTTTCGATCTCCAGCGCGATCTCGGGGTGGCGGCTGCCGGTGCCGCCCCGGAACAGGGTCAGCCGCGCCTCGGTCAGGGACTCTTCCAGAAACGGCACCATCAGCATCTGCCCGGCGGGCAGCGAGACCGGCGCGGCAAGGGTGAAGCGGGTGAAGCTCTCGCCGTCATCGGTCTCCACTGCCAGCGGGGCCGCCGCCTCGGCCATATCCATCTGCGCCAGACCGTGCAGCGCGCGGGCCTGCGGCACCACGATACCGGGTTCGACCACCGTGGCGGGTGCCTCGCGCTGCGCATAGAGCCGTTCATAAAGCGGTGCACGAATGGCCCTGACGGCGCCGGTGGCCAGCGTCAGGCGCACGTCATGCCAGTCGCGGCCGGTGGCGTTTTCCACGATTGCCCAGCCGGACAGGCGCAGCCCTTCCGGCCCGTCGACCGCCCGCCAGGCGGTGCGCCACAGCGGCGCCTCCTGCAGCCAGATCAGGCCGATCTCGCGCTCGGAGGCATCGTCGCTGTCGATTTCCAACGCGACGCGGGCGCCGTCAGCCCCGTGCAGGGCGGCCAGCGCCTGTTGCACCATCGCCCTTTGCGCGGGGTCGGTCAGGCGGATCTCCAGGCCTTCGTCCAGCCGGAACTGGCGCAGGTTGCCGCCGTCTTCCATCAGGTTCAGCATGGTGCAGGGATCGGCGCCGCATTGCGCCGCGCTGACCCCCATGTTGGAACCCTGCCACTGCTGCGCCGCCCGCGTGACCATGATCGGCGCGCCGCGCAGCGCGCCCAGCAGCCGCGTGCGGTCGCCGATTTCTTCCGGCGTCAGGGGCAGGTCCCGGAACAGATCGTCAAGCCGCGCGGGCCC
>SKNG01000093.1 GCA_007120685.1 Paracoccaceae bacterium
GCGGGAGGACGGGGGGGAGGGCGGCATCTGGTCGGCTGGCGGTGCGGGGCTGTCGGCTGGCCGGTCGCCCTGCGCCTGCGCGCGGCGCAACGGGGCGGCCAGCGCGGCAGCGCCCAGCACCAGCCCGGCCCAGAGCGCAAACAGATAGATCGCCTCGCCGGCGATGCCGGCACCGTCATGGCGCGTCCACAGCACCGGCAAGAGGATCAGCAGGAAGCCCGCTACCGGCAGGAGGCGGGCGGCATCCATGATCCGCCGGCGGCGATAGGTGGCGCGTTCCAGAAACACCGGCGGGCGCGGTTCGGTCATCGCGCCAGCAGCCGGCCGACGGCATCAAGCAGTTCGGCATTGGAAAACGGCTTGGACATGAACAGCGAGGCGCCAGAGCGTTCGGCGCGGTCGCGGTCGATAGCCTGGCCCTTGGCGGTCAGCAGGATCACCGGCGTCTGCGCCAGCGCCGCATGCCCGCGCAGCGCCTGCAGGATGTCGAAGCCGCTGCGGCCGGGCAGCATGACATCCAGGATCACCAGCTGCGGCGCCGTGGCCTCGATCCGCTCCATCGCGTCGCTGCCCCGGTCATGAGTTACCACTTTCAAACCGGCGCGTTGCAGGATGAAACGGATCGCCTCGGCGATGTTGGGCTCGTCCTCGATCACCAGCACCGCGGGGGCGCCATCGCCGTCCAGGGATGCCCGCCCGGCGGTTTCCGGCTCGATCCTGCCGTCATGCTGCATGAAGCCGCCCTCCCCGGCGAGTCCCACGCCTGCGCCCCCTCCGAACGCCTGATCTCACTATTGCGATATCGCGCCTGCCTGTCAAAGGCCGGGTTCACGTCGGCGCGAGCGCTCGTGTGATACGATCTGCACCTGATTGCATCGGTATGAATAGGCGGTGGCGGTAAACGGGCTTTCGAAAGCCCGTCAAGACGCGCCTTCGAAGGCGCGTCACCCTGGCCGGGGCGCAGCGACCAGGAACCAGCGGGATCAGGGGGCCGGTTCAGGGGCGAGGCCGGCGCGGAAGGCGGCGCGTTCGATCGCTTCCACCACCGTTTCCGGATGGCTGTGATGGGGCATGTGGCCGCCGCCCTCGATTACCGTCAGCCGCGCGGCGCCCACCTCGTCCGCAAGCCGTGCGCTGTGGATATGCACCCCGACAATGGTATCGGCATCGCCATGGACCAGTTCGATGGGCAGCGACAGACCGGGATATTGCGGCTGCATGCGGCTGACATGGTCCAGCAGCGCGTTGACCTGCCGGGTGTTGTTGGCCTGCTGGGCGCGGCGCATCGCCAGCCCGGCGCCGAAGTGATCGACATAGCCTTCGGGCACCGGATCCGGGGCAAAGACGTTCTCGAGCACGCCTTCGGCGGCGCTGACCGGGGCGAAACCGGCCAGAAGGCTGCGCCCCAGCCGCCCCAGCGCGGTGCCGTTGAGCCGATACCACAGGCCCAGATCGCCCGGCCAGGGGTGGCTGGCGCCGCCCAGCAACACCAGCGCGCCGGTCTCGGCCTCGGCCTCCAGCGCCCAGCACAGCGCCACGGCGGCGCCGTAGGAATGACCCACCAGCACCGGCCGTTCGACCCCGACCTCGTCCAGCGCCGCGCGCAGGATGCGGGCCTGCACCTGCGGGTCGCTGTCGGCCTCGCCCCAACTGTCGGACCAGCCCATACCGGGCCGGTCGACGCTGATGACCCGAAAATCGCCCTCCAGCCGCCCCACCAGGTCAAAGGTGAAATCCCGCAGGTTGCCGTTGGCGCCGTGGATCAGCACCAGATCCGGCGCGCTGCCGGCGGGCTGGCCGGCCTCGTGCACATGCACCTGACGCCCCTCCACCGCGACCAGCCGGCCAAGCGGGGGGTGGCTGGCCTGCCACCGGGCCTCGCGCGTTTCGGCCCGCTGATCGGCAATGACCGCGCAGCCCGCGATCAGTCCGCCCAGCAGCAACAGAAGCAGGGCAAGCAGGCCAGGCGTGGAAAGGCTGTTCAGGGTCATGGCACCGAGGGCGTTGGCATCTGGTTGCAGCGACGGACATAGACCCGAGGCCCGTCTCGTCCATCTGGACGCCGGGTCAGTTGCGCCGCTGCCCGCCGTTTGGTGCCAGCTTGCCGGCGCGCCCGCCCCTGCGAACGGGGCGCCCGGGCGCGGGCACCGCGAGTGCCTGGGCAATGAGCCGGGCCATCGGATGCGCGGGCTGGTCGACGGCATGACGCGCGGCCAGCCGGGCCAGCGCCGCGCGTTCCTCCCGTCCCGGCGGCAGGCTGAGCGCCCAGTCGATCAGGATCGAACGGCATTCGGCCTCGGTGATGCCCTCGATCCGGAAACTTTCGCGAATCAGGCCCTTCGGGTCGTCATGGTCATCCGGTTGCAGCGTTTGCATTGGCCCCTGCCTGAAGCTGTCGATACCCAGTTAGCTCAATCTTTCCGGTTTCGGTAAAGGGAAAACAGGCATTGATCCAATCCCTCTTTCGCTTGCCGGCCGTTCGGCGCACCGAGCGGCAGTACGCCGGCCCGGGCCGGTCACGGAACCAGATCACCCTCCATCAGGACAACGGGAAACGTGCGGTTCTTGCCGCCCAGCGGGATGTGGCGCAACGCCAGACGCCGCAGCCCCGTGCGGGTATAGAAGGGCTCGGCAATGAGGCTGGAGACGGCCCGCATGCGCCGCGCGCATGCCAACCGGGCGGCGGTAGCGATGCGGTGGAAGAGCCCCTTGCCGATGCCGGTCAGCGTTCGGCCTCCAGCGCCGCCACGCCCGGCAGGGTGCGCCCCTCCATCCATTCCAGAAACGCCCCCCCGGCGGTGGAGAGATAGCTGAAATCTCCTGCAACCCCGGCCCGGTTCAGCGCCGCTACCGTATCGCCCCCGCCGGCGATTGACAGCAGATGGCCGGCTTTCGTGCGCTCGGCCGCCAGGACGGCGCAGGCGTTGGTGGCGGCGTCGAAGGGTTCGACCTCGAAGGCGCCCAGCGGGCCGTTCCATATCAGGCTGCGGGCGCGCTCGATCACCGCCATGATCGCTGCCGCGCTGTCCGGCCCGGCATCAAGGATCATCGCATCGTCTGGGCACTCGGTGACCACCTCATGCGGCACGCCGGCGGCCAGTTCCCGCGCCACCACCAGATCGACGGGCAGATGCACCGCGCAGCCCGTCTCCTCGGCCCGGGCCAGGATGGCGCGCGCTTCCTCGCCCAGATCATGCTCGCACAGCGACCGGCCCACCGGGCGGCCCTGCGCGGCCAGGAAGGTGTTGGCCATGCCGCCGCCGATCACCAGATCGTCGACCCGGGTTACCAGATTGCTCAGCAGATCCAGCTTGGTGGACACTTTCGCCCCGCCGACGATGGCCACCACCGGCCGCTCAGGGTTGCCCAGCGCCCCTTCCAGCGCCCGCAACTCGCCCTCCATCAGCCGCCCGGCGCAGGCGGGCAGCAGATGCGCCAGCGCCTCGGTCGAGGCATGGGCGCGATGCGCGGCGGAAAAGGCATCGTTCACATAGGCCTCGCCCAGCGCGCCAAGGGCGGCGGCAAAGGCGGCGTCGTTGGTCTCTTCGCCCGCATGAAAGCGGGTGTTTTCCAGCAGCAGCACCTGACCGGGCTGCAAATCGGCCACCGCGCGCTTGGCCGGCAGGCCGATGCAATCGCCCGCAAAGCCCACCGGCTCGCCCAGCACGGCTTCCAGCGCCGGGCGCACGGGGGCCAGCGACATCTCTGGCACCGGTTGGCCCTTCGGCCGGCCGAAATGGGCCAGCAGCACCGCCTTGCCACCGGCGCTGATGACATGGCGGATGGTCGGCAGCACCGCCCGGATGCGGGTGTCGTCGCTGACCACACCGTTTTCAACCGGCACGTTCAGATCAACCCGGATCAGCACCGCCTTGCCTGCGAAATCCATGTCGTCGAGGGTTTTCCAGCGCATCGCCTGCTCCCGTTCTACCGGTCGCCGTGATGCCCGCTGGCCGCGCAGCCGTCAACCTTTGGTGATGCGCATCCGCGGTCGGTCGCTGAACGGCGCGGGGTCTTTCCCTGCCCGCGCGCCGGCGGTAAGGTGCCCGCAAAAGAAAAGGAGTGCCGAATGGCCGAGATCAAGGACCCCGAGAACACCATCCTGATGGAGTTGAAGGACGGCACCGTGGTGATCGAGCTTCTGCCCGATATCGCACCGCAGCATGTCGACCGGATGAAGGAACTGGCCCGCGCCGGGGCCTATGACAATGTCGTCTTTCACCGCGTCATCGACGGGTTCATGGCCCAGACCGGCGACGTGGCCCATGGCAATGCCGATAAGGACTTCAACCTGCGCCGCGCCGGCACCGGTGCCTCGGACCTGCCGGATCTGCCAGCCGAGTTTTCCGGCGTGCCCCATGACCGCGGCACGCTGGGTGCGGCGCGCAGTCAGAACCCCAATTCGGCCAACAGCCAGTTCTTCATCAATTTCAATGACAATCATTTCCTGAACCGGCAATACACCGTCTACGGGCGCGTGGTTTCGGGGATGGAGCATGTTGATGCCATCACCCGCGGTGAGCCGCCCGCGCAGCCTGACCGCATGATTTCCGTGAAGGTGGCCGCCGATGCTGCGTAATCTGCGCCGGAATCATTGGCTGTTTGCCGCGCTTTTCGGGCTGGGCGTGGTTCTCATGGGTTCGATCTGGGCAGGCACCAGCCGCAGCCTGGCCCAGACCCCGCCGCCGGCCGACGCGCCGGTGCTGGAAATCGCGGTCGCGGGCGATGCAAGCGGCACCATCCGGATTGCCCTGCGCCCGGATCTGGCGCCGCGCCATGTCGAGCAGGTGATCGCGCTGGCCGAAGCGGGGGCCTATGACGGGATCGTCTTTCACCGGGTGATCGACGGATTCATGGCCCAGACCGGCGATGTGCAGTTTGGTCGGATCGATGGCGACCGCGCGCGGGTCGGCACCGGCGGGTCGGACCTGGGCAATCTGCCGGCCGAGTTTTCCGACGAGCCCTTCGCGCGCGGCACCATGGGCATGGCGCGTTCGGCCCATCCGGATTCGGCCAACAGCCAGTTCTTCCTGATGTTCGCCCCGGCGCCGCATCTGAACGGGCAGTATACCGTGCTGGGCCAGATTACCGAAGGGCTGGATGTGCTGGATGCCATCAAGCGCGGGCGCGGCCCCAATGGCGCGGTCACAGGCACGCCCGATGTGATGGAGAGCGTGCGCGTGACCCGCTAGGCCGGGTGCGCGGGGCGGCCAGCGCCGTGGCCAACCCGCTTGCCCTTTATCTTGCCGCCGATCTGCGTCATAGGATCGGATGCTTCCATCGTTCGGGAATAGCCGCCATGAAATTCCTACTTCGCCTGCTGACCTGGTGGAACACATCGACCCTGAACACCCAGTTCCACACCTGGCGCCACGGCCAGCGGGTAGGTGAGGACGATCAGGGCAACATCTTCTACCAGACGCGCGACGGCAAGCGCCGCTGGGTGATCTATAACGGCGAGACCGAGGCCAGCCGGATCAGCCCTGACTGGCACGGCTGGCTGCACCACACATGGAACGAGCCGCCCACCGAACGCCCGCTGCCGCGCAAGGCCTGGGAAAAGCCGCATGCGGAAAACCCGACCGGCACGCCCGATGCCTATGTGCCGGCCGGTTCGCTGCGGCGGCCAGAGCCTGCGCAGCGGCGCGATTACGATGCCTGGCAGCCGGAATAGGGCGGCAGGATCGGTCGCGGGAGCGTTCGACGGGCCACCAAGGCAGGGATTGCGCCTGGGATGAGCTACCGTATCTGGGAGATTGCGCTGGGTGCGGTGGTGCTGGCCATCGCGGCGGGTTTCGTGCTGTTCATGCTGCAGACGACCGGCACGCGCCTGGGGCAGGCGGCGGGCTATACGCTGCACGGCAGCTTCCGCTCGGCCGAAGGGGTGCGCATGGGTACCGAGGTGCGGCTGGCGGGCGTGCGGGTGGGCACGGTGACGGGCCTGCAGCTGGACCCTGAGAGCTTTCGCGCCGAGGTGGCGCTGCGTGTCGATCAGGGGCTGGCGGTGCCGGCCGACAGCACGCTGGCGGTGTCCAGCGAGGGGCTCCTGGGCGGCACCTTCATGGAAATCCTGCCGGGCGGCATGCCCTTCGATCTGGAGCCGGGGGACAGTTTCCAGGACACGCAAAGCGCGGTCAGCCTGATCCAGCTGATGCTGCGCTTTGCCACCGGTAGCGGCGAGGGGACGGGCTTGCCGGACCCGGTGGACACGGACTCGGTGGACGAGGAGCCGGCACCATGAGGAGCAGGATTGGCACTACCGTCGGCCGCGCCGCCGCGCTGGCCCTTGCGCTATCGCTCGGGCCAGGACCCTGGCCAGGGGCAACGCCGGTGCAGGCTCAGGCGCAGGGGCCTGAAGTCGCCTCCGGCAGCCGCGCGGTACTGCGTGGGCTCGACAAGGTTTCGGGCGAAACGGTCGATCTGTCGTTGAACAGGGGCGAGGAAATTACCTTCGCGCGCCTGCAGATCACGCTGGTCGCCTGCCGCTATCCGGTTCAGGCGCCAGAATCGGATGCTTTCGCCTTTCTGGAGATTCGCCACGCGCGTAATGGCGAACAACTGTTTCGCGGCTGGATGGTGGCGTCCAGCCCGGCCCTGAATGCGCTTGACGATCCCCGCTACGACATCTGGGTGCTGTCCTGCGAATAGACCGGGCACAAATCCCTTGAAACAAGGGATTTGCAAGGCTGTTACTTCAACAGCCTTGGTTGCACCCGGCCCCGGCCGCCAACCCGGCCGATTACCGTCTGCCCCAGCCAGCGCCAAGGCAGAAGGCGCCGCTCGGCGTGTCGGGGTGGTGATGCGCAAAGGCGAGCCCGTGCCGTGCCGGGGCGGCGAGCGCCTTGGAAAGAAGCGCGCGATAGCGCTCGCGGCCGATCTCGATACCGCCCAGACTGGCCAGATGATCGGTCAGATACTGGGTGTCGAGCAGCAAAAACCCGCCCGCTTCCAGCCGCGCCACCAGTTCGGCCAACGCGATCTTGGAGCCGTCGCGGCGCGCCGAGAACATGCTCTCGGCAAAGAAGGCCCCGCCTATCGCCAGCCCGTAGACCCCGCCCGCCAGCCGCCCCTCGGCATCCCAAAGCTCGACGGAATGCGCATGGCCCAGCCGGTGCAGCGCATCGAACACCTGTCGGATCGGCGTGTTGATCCAGGTCTCGGGCCGCGCCGCGCAGCCGTTGATCACCGCCGCGAAGGCCGTGTCGCAGGTCATCCGCCACCCGTCCCGCACCAGCCGCCGGTTCAGACCGCGCCGGGCCGAGCGCGACAGCCGCAGCCCGCCCCCGGACACGATCGGCGCCGCGGCAAGCGGAATCACGCCGCGCCGATGCGGCTGCATCCAGAACACCTGCGGATCATCCGCCGCCCCGGCCATCGGAAACAGACCCTGCGCATAGGCCGCCAGGATGATCTCTGGCGTCAGGCTCATATCCCCGTCACGGTTCCGGTGCATGGCCCGCTGTCCCGTCCGCGCCGGCCTCAGCCCGCCGCCGTCTTGCCGGCCAGATACCGTTCCAGCCAGTGGATCGTGTAATCGCCGTTCTGGATATCCTCTTCGGCCAGCAGGTCGAAGAACAGCGGGACCGTGGTGTCGATCCCGTCGATGATCAATTCGCCAAGCGCCCGGCGCAGCCGCGCCAGCGCCTCGGGCCGGTCGCGGCCATGCACGATCAGCTTGGCGATCAGACTGTCGTAATAAGGCGGGATGCGGTAGCCGCCGTAGAGCGCCGAATCCATCCGCACCCCAAGGCCCCCGGGCGCATGAAAGGTGTTCACCAGACCGGGGCAGGGGGCAAAATTGGGCAGGCGTTCGGCGTTCAGCCGCACCTCGATGGCATGGCCGTTCACGGCCAGATCGTCCTGCCCAAAGGACAGCGGCTGCCCTCCCGCCACGCGGATCTGCTCGCGCACCAGATCGACGCCGAACACCGCCTCAGTCACCGGGTGTTCGACCTGCAGGCGGGTGTTCATCTCGATGAAATAGAATTCCCCGTCCTCGAACAGAAACTCGATGGTGCCCGCGCCGCGATAGCCGATCTTCGCCACCGCCTCGGCGCAGATCGCCCCGATCCGGTCGCGCGTCGTCGCGTCGATCGCCGGGCCCGGCGCCTCTTCCAGCACCTTCTGGTGGCGGCGCTGCAGCGAGCAGTCGCGCTCGCCCAGATGCACCGCGCCGCCCTTGCCGTCGCCGAAGACCTGGATTTCGATATGCCGGGGCTTGCCGAGGTATTTCTCGATATAGACCTCGTCATTGCCGAACGCCGCCC
>SKNG01000284.1 GCA_007120685.1 Paracoccaceae bacterium
ACAGACCCAGCTTGCAGGCAAGGTGGGCAGCACTTCAAGTCAACGAGGGAAACCATGAAAAAAATTCTCCTTGCTTCGACCGCGCTGATCCTGTCGGGCGGTATGGCTGCGGCCCAGGGGCTCAGCATCGGCGGCCAGGGCCGGATGGGTATTCAGTACCAGAGCGGCTCGCCCTACGTCACCGCCAGCGGCGGCACCAGCAGCTACCGGACGGAAGCCCGCTTCCAGCTGAACTTCGCCGCCACCGTGCAGGCCGACCACGGTCTGACCCTCGGTGCCTTCTCCCGCGCTCGTATGCAGACCACCGGCGGTACGGCCACCACGCAGGCGACCGGCGTGTTCTCGGGCGCCCGCGTCTTCGTCGAAGCGGAAGGCTTCCGCCTGACCTTCGGTAACCAGGATGGTGCCATCATCGTTGCCGGTACCGCGATGGGCTATGCAGGCGGCTGCGGCATCGGCTATGAAGGCGGTCAGCAGTGCGGCGACACCGCGGGTCTGGCAGCCACGCAGGGCCGTCCCGGTGTCAGCTGGTTCAACTCGACCGGTGGCACGGGCGTCAACGCCGGTGTTCAGCAGACCATCAACGCGCAGTACAGCTTCGGTGACTTCACCGGTGCCATCTCGACCGAGCGTGGCCGTGGCTACGAAATCGGCGCCAAAGGCCGGTTCGACGCGATTACCGTCGCCGCCGGTTACCAGTCCGCCCGCGGTGGCACATCGCGCATCGCGACCTTGTCGGCGCACTACAACGGTGGTGACTGGGGTGTCGGTGCCATCGTCGCCCGTATTGCCGGTGGCGGTCTGCCCGCGATTAACAACTTCAACGTCCAGGGCAACGTCAACGTCGGTGGCGGCAACCTGTACGGCTACGTGGGTCGTCTGAACGGTGGCACTGCCCTCGGCGCCAGCTACCGCTTCGGCCTGGGTGGCGGCGCGTCGGTCGTCGCCGGTGTGGAGCGTTCGCGCAACATCTTCACCGCAGGGAACCCCCAGCAAACCACCGCGTCGGTGGGTGTGGTTTTCAACTTCTGATCCATCCGGATCGGTTGAATGCGAAGAGCGGGCCTTGCGCCCGCTCTTTTGCGTTTTCATGTCGCGCATGATAGCACCAACGTGGACAGCGCCCTGACGGGCAGGATCCGGGAGGAAGGCCATGCCGACATCCGCCATGTGTCGCCTGCACCGTGGCATCGCGTCCGCGCTACTGGCGCTTTTCCTGGCGGGGCCGGCCGTGGCCCAGGTGACCTATGGTTTCGAATCGCGCTTCGGGGTGACCTATGAGCGGGATGGTGACACCGGCGAAAGCCGTACCCGACCCGGCGCCAACGCGGTGTTGACCGTGCGGTTGAACCATCAGTTCGACAACGGCTTGCGCTTTCAGGTGGCCATCGGGGTGGAAGCCAGCAACCTGCGCCAGCGCGGCCGGCATCTGCATCAGCGCAGACCCGGGCGATAGCGGGGCCGGTTTTCTTTCCGGCGTCGGCGTGGCAAGGATTGCCCATCGCAACCCGCCAAGGCCCCGCATCATGCCGCTTTCCGAAATCCGCCGCCGCCTGCGCGCAGCCGAAGCCGAGGCCGGCCGGGCGCCGAATTCAGTGCAACTGATCGCGGTTTCCAAGGTGCAGCCGGCCGAGCGGGTGGCGGCGGTGCTGGACGCGGGGCAGCGCCTGTTCGGCGAGAACCGCGTGCAGGAGGCGCAGGCGCGCTGGCCGGCGTTTCAGGCGCGGGTCGACGGAATCAGGCTGCATCTGATCGGCCCGTTGCAGACCAACAAGGCCCGCGCGGCGGTGGCGATGTTCGAGGCGATCCACACGCTTGACCGTCTGAGGCTGGCCAGGACGCTGGCGCAGCTGGCACAGGAGCGGGGCGCCTGCCCGGATCTGTTCGTGCAGGTCAACACCGGGGCCGAACCGCAGAAGGCCGGGGTGCTGCCCGAGGCCGCCGACGCCTTCATCGCCGAGGTTCGGGCAATGGACCTGCCGCTGGTTGGGTTGATGTGCATTCCGCCGGTGGAGGATGACCCCGCGCCCCATTTCCGGCTGCTGGGCGAGATTGCCTCGCGAAACGGCGTGGCGGCGCTGTCGATGGGGATGAGCGACGATTTCGAGACCGCGGTGGCGTTGGGGGCGACGCATGTGCGGGTGGGCTCGGCGATCTTTGGCGCGCGGGAAGGGTGACGGGGCAGGGGGGCGCTGCCCCCCTCGCCGCTGACGCGGCTCACCCCCCGGGATATTTGAAGAGCAAAGAGGAAGTCGCGTCAGGGTTTCACGATCAGGCGGGCGTGGACCGTCAGGCGGCGGGCGATCCACAGCAGGTCGGCGCGGCGGAAGGCGACGCAGCCGGCCGTGGGGTGGCGCGGCGCGCGCCAACTGTGCAGGAAGATGGCCGAGCCGAGGCCGGGGTGGGCGATGGGCCAGTTCCAGTCGGTGATCAGGATCAGGTCGTAAAGCGGGTCGGCGCGGCGCAGCACTTCATGGCCGGCGGCGAAGGGCGCGCGGACCATCTTGTTGTACTCCTTTGATCCCGGATCATCGCACCACAGATCGCCGGGCCGGATCGGCACCGCCCAGTCCGGCAGGGCGTGGCGGGCGAGGCGGTCCGGCCGGTAGAGCAGGCCCACGATGCGGTGGCTGCCGGCGGGCGTGGCGCCGTCGCCCTCGCGTTTGCGCCGGGTGATGCCGGTGCGGCCGATGGTGCAGGGAAAGTGGCGACCCAGGAAGCGGGCGCCGTGGCGGGTGACGATGATATCCTGCGCTGCCATCACAGCAGATGCCCCGACTTCGCGGCCTTGGTGGCCAGATAGCCTGCGTTCTCGGTGGTCAGGCCAACCGTCAGCGGCACGCGTTCGGTGACCGTTATGCCGCCCTTTTCCAGCATCGCCAGCTTGGCCGGGTTGTTGGTCAGAAGCCGCACCCGGCCAAAGCCCATCCGGCGCAGGAGTTCGGCGCCGAGGCGGAAATCGCGCTCGTCATCCTCGAAGCCCAGGCGGTGGTTGGCCTCGACCGTATCGAAGCCCTGATCCTGCAGCGAATAGGCGCGCATCTTGTTGGCGAGGCCAATGCCGCGCCCCTCCTGGTTGAGATAGAGCAGCACCCCCGCCCCGGCTTCCTGCATCGCCGCCAGCGCCGCGTGCAGTTGCGGCCCACAGTCGCATTTCAGCGAGCCCAGCACATCGCCCGTGAAGCAGGCCGAATGCAGCCGGGCCAGCACCGGTTTCTGGCGGTCCGGCCGGCCGACCTCGACCGCGTAGTGTTCGGTGCCGCCATCCTGGGGGCGGAACACATGCAGCCGCCCGGCACCGGCCAGCCGCATCGGCACCCGCGCGGCGATCACCGGTGTCAGGCGGGTTTCCGGGATCATGGCCTCGGACAGGGTCAGCGTGGTCAGGCCCAGGTCGGCGGCCAGCGCGCGGGCCTCGGCGGTTTCGCCGACCAGCGCGGCGGGCAGAAGCTGCGCCGATTTCACCAGCACCAGCGCGGCCCGGTGCAGGTCTGCCGGCCCTTCGCGCAGCGTGGCAAGCGGGCCTTTCATCGGATGCGTCAGATCGTCTGCCGGATCGGCCAGCGCGCGCAGCCAGTCGGTGCCGGCATCAGGCGGCAGGGCGATGCGCGCCAGATCGCCATCATAGGCGCGGGCCTTCAGCGTCTGGGCGCGATGCGCGGTCAGCGCCAGTACCGGCCGGCTGCCGGGCAGCGCGCGCAGGTCGGCCAGGCGCTGCGGCGTCAGCGCCTCGGCCGCGATGACCAGTGCGCCGGTCTCGCCCGCCAGCAGCACCACCGGCAGGCCCATGCGCAGGTCGGCGCGGGCGCGGTTCAGGCGTTCGACGGGGCTGGGGGCAAGGCTCATCGGGTTCCGGCGGCGTGGCGTGGCGCAGATGTAGCCCGCCGCACGGGAAATTGAAACATGGGGCCGATAATCGACACGAGCGCGTGACTTGCGTGTTGCAAAACTTGAACCGGGGGCGGGGCCACCGCAGGTCGTTCACAGGACGTTGTTTAACGGGGACAAGCCCATGTCTAAGCTTAACCGAATTCTGCTGGTCGATGACGACGAGGACCTGCGCGAAGCGTTGGCCGAGCAACTGGTGATGACCGAGGATTTCGACGCCTTCGAGGCCGGCGACGGGGGTGAGGCGATGGAAAAGGTAAAGGCCGGTCAGTTCGATCTGGTGCTGCTGGATGTGGGCCTGCCCGATACCGACGGGCGAGAGCTGTGCAAGCGGATGCGCAAGGCCGGCGTCAAATGCCCCATCGTCATGCTGACCGGGCAGGACAGCGATGCCGACACCATTCTGGGTCTGGATGCCGGGGCGAACGACTACGTGACCAAGCCCTTCCGGTTTCCGGTCCTGCTGGCTCGTATCCGCGCGCAATTGCGCCAGCATGAGCAGTCGGAGAACGCGATCTTTCAGCTGGGCCCCTATCAGTTTCGCCCGGCGCAGAAGATGCTGGTTGACGAGCGCGAACGCAAGATTCGCCTGACCGAGAAGGAAACCAACATCCTGAAGTTCCTCTACCGTGCGCCGGATGGCCTGGCGCCGCGCGATGTGCTGCTGCACGAGGTCTGGGGCTACAATGCCGGGGTGACCACCCATACGCTGGAAACCCATATCTACCGTCTGCGTCAGAAGATCGAGCCCGATCCGTCCAATGCGCAACTGCTGGTGACCGAGCCGGGCGGGTATCGGCTGGTGCCGTGAATGTCTTATCCGCACGGCCGTTAATCCTGTTTAAACCTTGTTCGGTCATTCTGACCTTGTGATCCCCTTGGCGTGTCGGGGTCATGGCACGCCTCCTCCCTGTTGGACTGGCCCGGGCTTTGTGCCCGGGCTTTTTTTGGACCCAGGGCGGCGCGAAACCGCGGTGCGACATGGCGGGGGATGCCGCCAACGGTATCATCTTTGATAACGGCGGGTTCTGTCGCATCCTGATCGACGCACCGCCCGCAAACAGGTGCTGTGCCGCGCAGCTCAGGTGGAAGGGCATGTCACTCAATAGGGGTTCACGCATACGCCTGCCGGGCGACAGTTTGGAAGGCCGCAAACTGTTCATGCAACACGCCCTTTTGCGACAGAGCAGGCTGCGTTGGCAGCAAACCGGACAGCAATCGCCGTGTCACGGAATCGCCAGAAATCGCGGTTAACCTCGCATTGAGCAAGGCGGATGGTTGTTCTTGCGGGAGCACGGCAATGAGGAACATGGCTGCGGATGCCGCCGGCCCGGTGAGGCCGGACAGGACAGTCCTTACGCTTGCCCTGGGTTGCTTGCTGTTGGCGGTGCTGATGGCGACGATGATCCGATCGGCTGACGCGGGGCATTATGCCGCCGGCGCCACCGCCGCCACGGCCAGCGAGCGACCGGGCGGCACACGTTGATTCCCTGATCAGACCAAGTGCACCCCTGCGCTGACCGGCCGAAGAAAAGATGTGCCACAGACACACCAAATTGATCTGGATCAAAGCGCGGTTGCCCGGGATGCGCTGAATCTCCTGAACCTCCCTGCTGAACTGGCCCGGACGATGCGCCCGGGCCATTTCATTCAAAGGGCGCTTCTATCGTTCGATTGCGACCAAGGGCGCTCGCGCTAGGCGAACACCCCTGTCTCAGCCCGGTGTGAGCGACACGACGAATTCGGCTTCGACCCGGTGGCTGTCATCGAGGTCAAGTTCCTCGGTCGCAAGCCTGACGACCCGATGCACCTGTGCCGTGATCCGCCCGGACAGGAACAGTCCCCCGCTCTCGGCCCGTGTCTCGCGCAGCGTCAGTTCCGGTCCCTCGCCGTCCGGGTCGGGCAGGTAAAGCCTGGCCCTGCCGCCGGCCATGTACAGCAGTTCGGTGTCAAGCGCGGCCATCGCCCCTGGCTGCCCCTGCAACAGAAGCATGATCTCCAGCGCGCCCTCAAGCTGTGTTGGGTCCGAGGGGTCGGCAAACCCCATGATCGTGGCAACGGTGAACATGCCCTGATCCTCGAAACTTGCGCTTGAGGTGCCGTCATGTTCCAGCACATGCCAGGTGCGCGCCTCGCCATCGACCGTGCCGGTTATGGCCTGCGAGGCGGCGGTGCCCGCCCAGAAGACAAGGGCAAGGGACAGGGCAAGCTGGGGCGGCAGACGGTGGATGGCGGGCATCGGCATCTCCTTCCGGATCTGGGGAATGGCGTGCGAAGCGTAGCGATTTTCAGCCGCCTGACCAGCCTTCCATGCGCAAACCCGCCGCCTGCCACGTCGCGGTTCACGCCGCCGGGTTTTCACGCTAAACGGAGCCAGACCCTGTTCGGAGCTGCCATGCCCTTCACCATCGCCACCTGGAACATCAATTCGGTCCGCTTGCGCGAGGGCCTGGTGCGGCGCCTGTTGCAGGAAGAGGCGCCCGACATCCTGTGTCTGCAGGAATGCAAGAGCCCGGTCGACCTGATCCCTACCGACGGGTTCGCCGCGCTGGGCTATGGCTGGATGGTGGCGCGCGGGCAGAAGGACTATAACGGCGTGGCGATCCTGTCGCGCCTGCCGCTGCAGGATGCAGGTCATATCGACTGGTGCGGCAAGGGCGACGCGCGCCATGTAGCGGCACTGCTGGACAATGGCGTGGTGATCCACAACTGCTACGTGCCCGCCGGGGGCGACGTGCCGGACCCGGAGGTCAATGACAAATTCGCCCACAAGCTGGATTTCGTGGCCGAACTGCGCGACCGCTTCCACGCGGACCGGCCCGAAAAGGCGGTGCTGGTGGGTGATCTGAACATCGCGCCGCGCCCCGACGACGTCTGGAACCACCGCAACCTGCTGAAGATTGTCAGCCACACGCCGGTGGAAACCAAAGGGCTGGATGCGGCGCGCGACGCCGGCGGCTGGGTGGACATCACCCGCCAGGATATCCCCGAGGGGCAGCTTTACAGCTGGTGGTCCTACCGCGCGCGCGACTGGGACGCGGCCGACAAGGGGCGGCGGCTGGACCATGTCTGGGCCAGCCGGGATATCGCCGCCGCCGGGCATGATAGCCGCATCATGCGCGCGGCGCGCGGCTGGGAAAAACCCTCGGACCACGCGCCGGTCTTCGCGCGCTTCGATCTGGCGGTCTGAGTCGGGCCGCGACGAAGGGTCATCAAGCCCGAGGTCGCGACTGGGCGGGGAAGGGCCTTGCAAGGCCCTTCACGCGCGTTGCAACGCGCGTCCCCGCTCTACAGCCGCAGCGCCTCGCGCGGGTTGACGGTGGGCAACTCCAGCGCCTTGCCCACGGCGTCATAGGTCAACCGCCCGGCATGGGTGTTCAGCCCCGCCAGCAGGTGCTCGTCCTCGGAACAGGCCAGCCGCCAGCCCTTGCCCGCCAGCGCCATCACGAAGGGCAGGGTGGCATTGCCCAGCGCCTGGGTCGAGGTTCGGGCGACCGCGCCGGGCATGTTGGCAACGCAGTAATGCACCACGCCGTCGACCTCGTAGATCGGGTCCTGGTGGGTGGTTGCGCGCGAGGTCTCGAAGCAGCCGCCCTGGTCTATGGCCACGTCGACCAGCACCGCGCCGGGTTTCATCGTGGCAAGCTGCGCCCGGGTCACCAGTTTCGGTGCCGCCGCGCCGGGGATCAGCACCGCACCGATCACCATGTCGGCCTGGGTGATCGCCTCACCGAGGCTGGCGACGCTGGAATATCCGGACTTGAAGGTCCCGCTGAACACATCGTCAAGATAGCGCAGCCGGGGCAGCGAGCGGTCGAAGACGGTCACATCCGCGCCCATGCCGGCCGCGATCTTGGCCGCATGTGTGCCCACCACCCCGCCGCCGATCACGATCACCCGCGCCGGCGGCACCCCCGGCACGCCACCCATCAGCACGCCGCGCCCGCCATTGGCCTTCTGCAGCGCCCAGGCGCCGACCTGCGGGGCCAGCCGCCCGGCGACCTCGGACATCGGCGCCAGCAGCGGCAGGCCGCCGGCGCGGTCGGTCACGGTTTCATAGGCGATGGCGGTGACGCCGCTATCCAGCAGATCGCGCGTCTGATCCGGGTCCGGGGCGAGGTGAAGATAGGTAAACAGCACCTGACCCTCGCGCAACTGCTTGCGCTCGCTGGCCTGGGGCTCCTTGACCTTGACCACCATCTCGGCGTGGGCGAAGACTTCCTCTGCGGTATCGACCAACCTGGCCCCCGCGGCGCGATAGGCATCATCGTCAAAGCCCGAACCGATGCCCGCACCGGCCTCGATCATCACCTCATGACCGGCCGCCACCGCCTCTTGCACCGCGGCGGGGGTCAGACCCACG
>SKNG01000179.1 GCA_007120685.1 Paracoccaceae bacterium
GACAGGTTGCGCGGGGTCAGCATCTGGACAAAGCGCGCGGCATCCGGGCCGGTAATTTCCACCTGCCGCTCGACGGCCACGTCGCACAGGATCGCGTCATTGATCAGGTTCCAGTAATTCTGCACCGGATCGCCGAAATCACGCGGGATATACATGTGGTTATAGACCGAAAACCCCGTCGCGCCCCAGCGCACCGTGGCATCGAAATAGGGGGATTTGCGGATCTGGGTGCCGAAGCCGAAATCGTCGAGCTGCATGGTGGTATCCTCCCTTTGGCGGGCGCGGCGCCTGTGGCCCCGACCCGTTGTGTCGTCCGGCGTTACCTATCAATTCGCGCGGGCCTGCGTGTCCTGATTTCAAGGGTTTTGTCGGACCGATCAGGCCCTTTTTCCGGGCTTTGCAGACCGGGCGTTCGCCTATTGATTCTCGGTCGCGGGGCCGGGTGTCGGGCGAGTTGCGACACCATGACCGGATACCGGGCGCGCGCTGCGCGCGGCCAGGCTGGCAAGGTCCGGATACCCGTTCTTGACCAGCCGCGTGGCGATGTAGGTGTAGTACCGCTGGATGCCGATCTCGGCGGCAAGCAGGTCATCCATCAGCACCTGAAAGGCGACTAGCCCGGGCACGTGCACGGTCAGCACATAGTCGATCCCGCCCCCGGTGGCGACGCAATGGGTGATGGCGTCGATGCCGCGGATATGGGCCTCGAACCGGTCGAAATCGGCCTTGCGGTGCTGGGTGAGCGAGACCATGACCACGACGCGCGTGAAATCGGCGATCAGTTCCAGCGCGATATCGGCGCGGTAGCCGCGGATGAACCCCGCGGCCTTCAGACGGGTCAGCCGTTCCCAGCAGGGCGTGGGCGACAGGTTTACCAGTTCGGCAAGCTGCGTCTTGCTGAGTTGCCCGTGTTTCTGCACCGCGCTCAGAATGCGGATATCGGTGGCGTCGAGCCCGTGCTTACCCCTCATCGCCGCGCTGCCTTGCTCCCATGAGCCTTCAATATAGGAGGGGTTTGGGCGTCGCGCTAGCGGCGTCAAGGGTGGGAAGCGTCCTTTCGCACAGGGCCGGACATCAGGACGCAGGGGTAATATGGCGATTGGGCCAGGCAGGGGGCGCAGGCAGACCCGGTCGCGCCCCCTGCCTACGGTTCAGCGCGCCTTGTCGCGCGCGGGTTTGGTGCCGGCCAGCGCCAGGTAGAGGCTCGCGCCCAGCAGCAGGATGTGGAACTGGTTGAACATCAGCAGGTCCAGCGGCGGCGCCCAATAGGCCACGACAATCACGCCGGCCACGATGATGGCCGAGGCCGCGCCGGCCAGCCGCGTGACCAGTTCACCCAGATTGCTGCGCAGGAAGCCGCTGCCGATCAGCATCAGCCCCACCGCGATTTCGCCCACCGCCGCGAGGATCCACAGCGGGAAGGGCACGCCAAAGCCTTCGGCGGCCATCGGGTTGAGGGGAAATTTCTCGATCCCGTATTGCAACAGCACCGCCGCCAGCGGCAGACGCAAGAGCCAGTGGGCGAAGGCTGCGCGTGGCAGCATTTGCGCAGTGCGGTCGATCAGGCGCGTCGTGCGGTCGATGAAATCGGAGGCATTGGCCATTGAAGGGCTCCTTTGCGTTAGGGCAATTGCAGAAGACTTCGGGCAAGAACGCGCCACGAAGCACATTCATCGATCACAGCCGGATAACGTCTGCGTTGATCCCTGACGGCCCGGGCCAGCGCGCGCCCCTTGCCCCGGACAGGCGCGGGTGGTTTAGAGAAACCGACGTTTGCGCCCGGCATCCCATCCCGGGCTCAATCGGCTGAAAGCGACATGGAAAGGCACCTTAATGCTGCGCACAGGAATTCTGGCCGCCCCGCTTCTGCTGATCCTTGCCGGCTGCGACGGCCAGACCCCGACCGCCCGCGACGCCGATATGGGCGTGATCAACGCGGGCCCGGTGACCGACCTGCCCGGCCGGCCGGATGTCGCCATGGCCCGGCAGGCCTGCGGGCGGCAACTGGCCGGGCCGGACGGGATGATGCAGGTCGAATTCGCCCGCCCCTCGGGCACCGGCGCGGTGGTGATGCTGCATGTCCAGCCGCAGGACGGCGGCCCCCGGACCCAGCGCTGGCGTTGCTATTTCGACTACCAGACCCGCCGTCTCCGCGCCGTGCCGGCATGAGCCGCGCTACAGCACATCCCGGAAGGCCCGGCGCAGTTCGGCAGTGCCGTCACGGTCATACCAGCGGCCATGGGCCAGGATGACCCGCTCTGGCTGCCAGTCGATCATGCAGCGCACCAGCGCGCGCAGATGGGCCTTCCGGCGCTGAAAGCTTATCGCCATGTCCAGCGGCATCCGGCCATCGGGGTCGCGGATACGCCCCAGCCACAGAAGCGGGCGCATCCAGCAGGGCATCTTCGCGGGCTCGAAATTTTCGATCAGGTCGGTCAGGATCAGGGTCCGGCTGCGACGGTGAAAGAACACCACCTCGCGGTGCAGGCCGGACTCGGCCAGGCGCTGGTCGATCTGCCCTTCCCAGTCCGGCGGCGGGTCATCGCCCAGCACATGGTCCAGCGCCAACGCCACGCCCCGGCTGCGCGCCCGGGCCTGCACACCCGGGCAGCCCCAGGTGATGGCCGCAGGAAAGCGCGCCTGCCATTCCGGGATCCACGCGTAATGGATCCAGTTTGGCGCCACCAGATGCCGAACCGGCCCCAGACCGACAACCGCATCCTTCAGCCCCTGCCGGTCGGCGATCGGCGAATGCACCCAAAGGCCCCCATCGGTCAGCCGAACCACCGTCATCCTTGTGGGAAAGGGCAAGCCGTAGAACCGTATCCACCCCCCGTCCGCCAGCCAGACATCGGGGGCAACGGGTTTCAGTGTGTAAAGCGGCTCGTATCCGGTGGGGCGATTCATGGGGTCCGACGCGCTGCCTTGCCACCCGGACCATAGCGCGGCGCCTTGTGCGGTGTATACGCCGATCCTCCAGTATCGGCTGTCGCGCGGGCAACGCGCCTTCGAAGGCGCGTTCAGACGGGCTTTCGAAAGCCCGTCACGCGCGGCGCCAGGGGGCTCGATGCCGAACCCGACCACTCTGCTTACCGCGCCCGCAGCCCTTGCACCCGCCCGGCACCGGTGCTCTAGTCCCGTCATGATCCGCCCGCTCTGCCTGTCCCTGCTTCTTGCCCTGCCGCTGCCCGCGCAGGCCCTGCCGGATGATCCCGGCTGGCCGCCCGGCGCGCTGCTTGCCGCGCTCAGCGGCGACTGGAACGGCAATGGCGAGGGCGATCTGGCCGTGCTGGTCGACGATGGCGAGGGCGGCGCCGATCTGCTGATCCATGAGGGCGATCACGCGGGCATGATGCTGGCACTTCATGTGCCCGGCGTGATCGTGCATGGCGGCATGGGCAGCGGCCGTCCGCAGCTTTCGGCGCGCAGCGACACCAGCTTTGCGATCAGCCAGGAATGGCTGGGCATCGGCCGGACGCCCTGGACCCGGTCGCTGACCATCGCGCATCGCGGCGGCGCCTATGTGCTGGCCGGTTTCACCCATGAATTCGCCGACCGTCTGGACCCCGCGCGCCATGGCCGGTGCGATGTCAACCTGCTATCCGGCCGCTGGGAGGGCGATTTCACCCCGGCCAGCGGCCAGCCCACCCGCCAGCGCCAGGGTCAGGACGGGCCGCGCGCCTTTCCTGTCAATGACATGACCGAAGACTACTTCCCCCAGGTCTGCCTGGACCTGTTTGCCGAATGACCAGAAAGCCCGTGAGCCCGCGATGACCCGCACCCCCTCCGACAACCCCGCCGACCCGTTCAAGAAGGCGCTGACCGAGGCCACAAGGACGCTCGCCGACGAGCCCGAACTGGGCGTCAGCTTCTCGGTCGACCCGCCGGGGATGAGCGGTGACAGCCTGCGCCTGCCGCAGATCACCCGCCGCATGACCCGGGCCGAGGTGCTGCTGGCGCGCGGCACCGCCGACGGCTTCGCCCTGCGCCGGCGGTTCCATGACGATGCCACCCATGCCCGCTACCTGCCCCAGGGCCAGATGGCGCGCGATCTCTATGAAGCGATGGAGGCCGCGCGCTGCGAGGCGGTGGGGGCGCGGCACATGCCCGGCACGGCCTCGAACATCGACGCGCGCATCGCCCATGACGCCGAACGCAAGGGCTACGCCCAGGCCCGCAGCCAGACCGAGGCGCCGCTGCCGGTGGCCGCCGGTTACCTGATCCGCCAGCTTGCCACCGGCCGTGACCTGCCGAAGGGCGCCGATACCGTGGCCGACCTGTGGCGGCCTTTCGTGGAGGAACAGGCCGGCGCCACGCTGGAGGGGCTGGAGGACGTTCTGGCCGATCAGGGCGCCTTTGCCCGCTTCGCGCGCAAGGTGATCGAGGATCTGGGCTATGGCGACCAACTGGGCGACGACCCGGACGATCAGGGCGACGAGGACGAGGGCGCCGAGGAAGACAGCCCCGACGAGCAGGAGGCGCCCGACAATCAGGGCCAGGAGCAGGGCGAGGACGAGGACGGCGAGAGCGACGAGGACGCGCCGCGCCAGGAAAGCGCCGAGACCCAGGCGGTGATGGACGAGACCTCGGAAGACGAGATGTCGGAAGAGACCGAGTTGCCGCAGGCCGAGGCCCCGCCCGAGCCCCCTGCCCCCGCGCCCCATTCCGACGCCGACCCCGATTACGCGGCCTTCACCACCGACCATGACGAGGAGATCGCCGCCGAGGATCTGGCCGAACCGGCCGAACTGGAACGGCTGCGCGCCTATCTGGACCAGCAGCTGGAGCCCCTGAAAGGCGCGGTGGGGCGGCTGGCCAACAAGTTGCAGCGCCGGCTTCAGGCCCAGCAGAACCGAAGCTGGGAGTTTGACCGAGAGGAAGGCATCCTTGATGTGGCGCGGCTCGCGCGCGTGGTTGCCAACCCCACCACGCCCCTGTCCTTCAAGGTGGAAAAGGACACCGAGTTCCGTGATACGGTGGTGACGCTGCTGCTGGACAACTCTGGCTCGATGCGCGGCCGGCCGATCAGCATTGCCGCCATCTGCGCCGATGTGCTGGCCCGCACGCTGGAACGCTGCCAGGTGAAGGTGGAAATCCTGGGCTTCACCACGCGGGCCTGGAAGGGTGGTCAGTCGCGCGAGAAATGGCTGGCCGAGGGGCGCGCGCAGGCGCCGGGGCGGCTGAACGATCTGCGCCATATCGTCTACAAGGCCGCCGATGCCCCCTGGCGGCGGGTGCGCGACAATCTGGGCCTGATGATGAAAGAGGGGCTCTTGAAGGAGAATATCGACGGCGAGGCGCTGGAATGGGCGCATCGGCGGATGGCGGGCCGGCGCGAGCAGCGCAAGATCCTGATGGTGATTTCAGACGGTGCCCCGGTGGACGATTCAACATTGTCCGTCAACCCGGCGAATTATCTGGAAAAACACCTGCGCGACGTGATCGCCATGATCGAGCGGCGCCGGGCGGTGGAACTGCTGGCCATCGGCATCGGCCATGACGTGACGCGCTACTATGACCGCGCGGTGACGATCACCGATGTGGATCAACTGGCCGGCGCGATGACCGAACAGCTTGCCGCGCTCTTCGACCCAGACCCCCGCGCGCGGGCGCGGGTGATGGGGATGCAGGTCGCCGCCGGCTGGCGCTAGGGCTTTGCGTCCTGAAAAGGTTCCTCAAGAGATGGCAATGATCAGCGCTGGCAGACAATTAGCGACGGTTTTTCAAAGCCCCTGCGCGGAATCGAGGCCGCAGGCCGCCGCGCATCGTCGGGCCGCCCCCACGGCACGGCGATCTGGTTGCCACTCGCGCGCCGCTCGCATGTCGTTCGGACCTGGCTGCCATAAAGCGCCGCCGTTCAACCCGGGGATCGCCCCGCCGCGGCCCGACGCTGCGCGGCTTCGCGCCCGGCCCCTTCGTGTCCCCGGGAGTGTGTAGAGTTCGCAAGACAACAGAGCATGATACGCAGAGCACGAGAATAGCGGCATGGGCGAAACCGTCACCCTGAACGGCCAACCGTTCCACCTGCACCAATGGGGGCCGGCGGACGCCCCGCCGCTCTTGATGCTGCACGGCTTCCCCGAATACGGCGGCGCCTGGGCCGGGGTGGCCAGCCGCCTGCCCCTCTGGCGCTGCATCGCGCCCGATCAGCGCGGCTATGGCGGCAGCTATTGCCCGCAGGACGTGGCCGATTACGACCTGCGCAGCCTGGTTGGCGACATGGCGACGCTGATCGAGCGCATCGGCGCCCCCGTCCCGGTGGTGGCGCACGACTGGGGGGCGGTGGTGGGCTACGGGCTGGCGATGTGGCGGCCGGACCTGGTCTCGCGCCTCATAGTGCTGAACGGCGCCCATCCCGGCCCTTTCCAGCGCGACGCGGCCGCCGGGGGGGCGCAATCGGCGGCACTCTCCTACATCGCCTATCTGCGCGACCCGCGCGCCGAGGAACGCCTGTCGCGCGACGGTTTCGCCAAGCTGCAGAAGCTGTTCGCCGAAGGGATGGACATGTCCTGGCTGACCGGCGAAACGCTGGCGGTCTATCTGGACGCCTGGTCGCGGCCCGGGCGGCTGCGCGGGATGGTCAACTGGTATCGCGCCTCGCCCCTGCAGGTGGCGCAGCCGGGCCAGCCCATCGAGAACCCGCATGTGCTGTCACCCCGCGCAGGGCATGTGGCCTGCCCGCATCTGGTGATCTGGGGGCAGGGCGACAAGGCGCTGCTGGAAGGCTGCCTGGACGGGCTGGAGGCCTGGTGCCCGGATCTGAAGGTGCACCGGGTAGCGGGGGCCGACCACTGGATCTGCCATCAGAAACCCGATCTGGTGGCCCGACTGATCGGCGAGTGGTTGCGCGAACGGGGCTGATCTGCGGGCGGAAGGGCGCGCGGGATGGCGGGCATGCGTGCCAGGTTCACCCTTGCAGGGGGCTCATGGCGCGACGCTCAGCGCCGAGAGAACAGACGCCGGATCCGGCCGAAGAAGGCGCGCACCGCGCCAGTGCGTTCGCTCGCACGGTCGAGTGCGGGCGCCACCCGCTCTGCACCAAAGACCCGCAGCCGCAGCCAGAGCCACAAGCCGAAGCCCAGAATGGCGATGAAGGAGATCATCCGCGTCCATGGCACCGCGGTATCGTCGGGTCCATCGACGCGCCTGATGTTCAACGCGTTGGGGAAGATGGTGAAAAGCTGGCTGCGGATACCGTAGTATCGCACCCGGATCCATTTCGGATCATCCGCGTCCGAAACCTGGTCACGCGCCCGCGCCTGCAGGTCGGCGGCATCGAATTTCAGGAAAGGCGGCCAGAAGCCCGTGTCCTCATTGCGGAAGACGCGCGGCTCACCCGATGGGCGCACGGTGTCGATGTAGCGCACATCGCGGCTCTCGCCCGCCGCCATTCCCCCGGGCGTGCCCGAAAAGAAAAAGCGGTTGATCCCGAAAGTCTCAAGCCGTTCTGTGGCACCGACGATGCGCACCACCTCGTTGCGTGGCAGCGTGTAATGCGCAAAGAATGCGAGGATCAGAATGATCGAAATGACCAGCGTGCGCTTGATGATGGTGAACAGGGCCATACAGCAGTCTTAGAGTTGCGGTCCGCCCGGGACAAGTGACTCTGTTGCCAGACAGGCTGAACGTCGGGCGGCCACTTTCCCGGACAGCGTGATCCGACGCCCTCGGCGACGGTCATGCCAGACCGGCTGCAGCCATGGGCGGCACTTCTTTCCGGCACTCTGCGATGTGGCTGGGGTGGTAGGATTCGAACCTACGGTACACGGTACCAAAAACCGCTGCCTTACCACTTGGCTACACCCCAACTGCGGCGGTGTTTATCCAACCGCCCGAAGCCTCGCAAGAGTGATTTGGAAAAATCTGATGCGCGCCGGGAACACAGGCGCCGACGCGCCCCGGCACCCGAAAACGGCACCTGCGCTACGATCAAGAGCGCGTGCGCCAGCGCGCCCAATCCTCGGGCGTATCAAGGTCGGTCACGGCGCCAAGGCCGGGGCGCGGGACCAGTTCCGGCGGGTGACGCAAGAGCAGGCCGCGCGCCCCGCTGTCGCCCCTGAGCCCCGCCAGGGCGTCGAAGAACCGGGACGGGAACAGCACCGGATGGCCGGGGCGGCCGGCGGCTGTGGCGGCGCGAAGCGGCGGCCCGGCGGCGGTGAAGCGCGCCGCCAGCGCCGCGAAATCCTCGGCCTGCAGCGCCGGCATGTCGGCCGGGCAGATGATCAGC
>SKNG01000364.1 GCA_007120685.1 Paracoccaceae bacterium
ATGAATTCGACCGCTGCGTGGCGCCGCGCGGGGTGACGACGGCGATCTGCGACCCGCATGAGATCGCCAATGTCGCGGGGCTGGCGGGGCTCCGGTATTTCCTCGAAGCGGCCTCGCGGATGGTGATGGACCTGCGCGTCAACCTGTCTTCCTGCGTGCCGTCCACGCATATGGAAACGGCGGGCGCGGCCTTGTCGGCGTCGGACCTGCTGTCGCTGGCGGGCCATCCGAAGGTGCTGGGGCTGGCCGAATTCATGAACTACCCCGGCGTGATCCACCGCGACCCGGGCTGCATGGAGAAGCTTGCCGCCTTTTCCGGGCGCCATATCGACGGGCACGCGCCGCTGCTTTCCGGGCGCGACCTGAACGCCTATGTCGCCGCCGGCATCCGCACCGAGCATGAGGCGACGAGTGCCGGTGAGGCGCGCGAGAAGCTGACGAAGGGGTTGCGCGTGCTGATCCGCGAGGGGTCGGTGTCGAAGGACCTCGACGCGCTGGCGGAACTGCTGACGCCGCTGACCGCGCCCTATCTGTGCCTGTGCACCGATGACCGCAACCCGCTGGACATCGCCGAGCACGGGCATCTGGATTACATGATCCGCCGGCTGATCGCGCGGGGCTGCGATGCGCTGTCGGTCTACCGGGCGGCGACGCTGTCGGCGGCCGAGGCTTTCGGGCTGAAGGACCGCGGCCAGATCGCGCCGGGCAGGCGGGCCGATATCGTGGTGCTGGACGACCCGGCGGATTGCCGGGCGTCGATGGTGTTGTGCGGCGGCGTGGTGGTTTCGGACGAGGCCTTCGCAGGCCGCGCGCCGGTGGCCGAGGTGGCGCGCGGCTCGGTGCATCTGCCGCCGGTCGGCCCCGAAAGCTTCCGGCTGACCGGCGGCGAGGATGACCAGCCGGTGATCGGCATCTGGCCAGGCAAGATATTGACCGAGCATCGGCGGTTTTCGGTGCCCCTGGTGGCGGGCGACCGGGCGCCGGCCTCGGGGCGCGATCTGGCACGGATCACGGTGATCGAGCGGCATGGGCGGAACGGCAATATCGCCAATGGATTCGTGCAGGGCTTCACCATGGCGCGGGGGGCAATCGCCTCGACCGTCTGCCATGACCATCACAATCTGGTCGCCGTGGGGGTGGATTATGCCGACATGGCGCTGGCCGCGCAGCGGCTGGGGCAGATCGAGGGCGGTTTCGTGGTGGTCGAGGGCGGCGCGGTGAAGGCGGAACTGGCGCTGCCGGTGGCGGGGCTGATGGCGCTTTCGTCCTTCGAGGATGTGCACGCTGCGCTGGTCGATCTGCGCGCGGCGGCGCGGGGGTTGGGGGTGGAACTGGAAGAGCCCTTTCTGCAACTGGCCTTTCTGGCCCTGCCGGTGATCCCGCATTTGAAGATCACCGATCACGGCATGGTCGATGTGGACCGGTTCGCGGTCCTGCCGGGGTGAGCGGGGCGCGGCGGGCGGGGCATCGAACCCCGCCCGCCGCGCGCGCCCGTGCCGGGCGCGCCGGCCAGGTTCAGGCGGTGCGCTGCGGGGGCAGGCGTGGTAAGGGTTTTCGGTGTTGAAATTGCGTATTTACAGCAAGATGAAGGGGCAGGGCGGTGTTGCGATGGCTTGACTGGCCGCCGGTCTGGCTGGCGGGATTTGTGGTCCCGGCCTGGGCGCTGGCGATGCCGGTTTTCGAGGGGGCGGCGGCGCGCGGGCTGTTCTGGGCCGGGGTGGTGATCGGCCTGTGCGGCGCGGCGCTGATGGGGCTGGCGGCGCTGGCCATGGCGCGGGCGCGCACCACCATCGTGCCCCGGCAGGCGCCCTCGGCGCTAGTCACGGGCGGGGTGTTCGCTTTTTCGCGCAACCCGATCTATCTGGGCGATCTGATGATCCTCGCCGGGCTGTCGCTAATCTGGCAGTCCTGGGCGGGGCTGGTGCTGGTGCCGGTGCTGGGACGGGTGCTGGCGGTGCGTTTCATCGAGGGTGAGGAGGCGCGGTTGCGCGCGGCCTTCGGCGATCATGCCGAGGCCTGGATGGCCCGCGTGCGGCGCTGGCTGTGAGGGGTCAGAGCGGTAATTCGGTGGTGTACTTGATCTCTTCCATCGACAGCAGCGCGGTGACGTTATGGATCCGCACATCGCGGATCAGCGCCTGGTAGAAGGCGTCATAGGCCCGCGCATTGGCCACGCGCACCTTCAGGATATAGTCGATATCGCCGGCCAGCCGGTGTGCCTCCAGCACCTCGGGCCGGGCGCGCACCGAGGCGAGGAAGCCCTCCTGCCAGTCCGGCGCATGCTCGGCGGTGCGGATCAGCACGAAGAAACAGGCTTCCAGCCCCAGCGCTTCGGCATCCAGCAGCGCGGTCTGGCGGGTGATCACCCCGGCCTCGCGCAGCTTGCGGATACGGTTCCAGACCGGGGTCCGGGACGAGCCTACCTGGCGCGCGATCTCGTCCAGCGACTGGCTGGCATCGGCTTGCAGCGCCTGCAGGATGCGGCGGTCCAGCGGATCGAGCGTGATGGATGCCATGGTGCCTGCCTCCTGGTGGCGCCCGGATAAGCGTTGCGGGTCGATCGGCCCGCAAACCGGCGCCGATACAGCTGGAACCGCCGGGCGCGGCCTGACGCCCGCTTCTCGTAATGCGCTGACGGGCCGCTTGCAATGTCATCGCCTGCCCGGAAAGTGCGTTTCATTGATCCGTGTCATGTTCGATGGCAACGGCATCCGGCATCATGGGTCGGCTTTGGTCCGGAAACACCGATGAATCGCAGGCGAAAAGAAGGGGCGCCATGAGTATCCTGATTACCGATCACGGCATCCGTGCGGATGACTGGCAGAACGGCTATGTCCCGCTGGTTGCCCTGTCCGCCGGGGCCGAGACCGGGCTGGGTCCGGTGGGCGTGGATATCGCGGCCGGCCCGGTGCCGCCAGCCGCGTGGCAACGGTTGCTGGCGGTGCTGCGGCGCGTTGCGCTTATCCGCATTCGGCTGGGCAACTTTGCCGATATCGAGGCATTTCGGCGGGCCCGGCGGTTGCGGGCGCGCGGCTATGCCGGGCGGATGCGCGCCCATGGCGCGGTCCTGGCTCGCGATTACCCGCTGGCGAGGCGGGCGGGTTTTACCGAAATCGAACTGACCGCCCGTCAGGCGTGCCGGCAGCCGCCCGAACACTGGCTCGCCGATCCGCTGGCCGCCCTTCCCTACGGACCGGCGAGCATCGCCACGCACGGGGCAGGGGCAGGCCGCCTCGGTCTGGCGGGCGGCCTGCCCGGTCGCTGAGCGCTACTGGCAAAGCAAGAACCGAGCCGAAGTTGCACCCGGCTGCTGCCGGGGCCTTACCTTTTGCGCCCAAACACCGTAAATCTGCTTCATTCCGGGCCCGCGCCGAGGGCCTGACAGAGTGACAGGAAGCAACAGCATGACCCAGGCGAAAACGCCAGCCGCCCCGCAGCCGCCAATCCGCACCCTGCCCGATGCGCAGACCGTCACCAGTGTGCGGCACTGGACGGATACGCTGTTTTCCTTCCGCTGCACCCGCCCGCGCAGCCTGCGCTTCCGCTCGGGCGAGTTCGTCATGCTGGGGCTGCTGGACGACGCCGGCAAACCGCTCCTGCGGGCCTATTCCATCGCCTCGCCCTCCTGGGATGACGAGCTGGAATTCTATTCGATCAAGGTGCCGGATGGCCCGCTGACCTCGCGGCTGCAGCATATCAGCGAAGGCGACCAGATCATCCTGCGCCCGAAACCCGTGGGCACGCTGGTCATTGACGCGCTCTTGCCCGGCAAGCGGCTGTGGATGCTGGCCACCGGCACCGGCATCGCCCCCTTCGCCAGCCTGATCCGCGACCCCGAGACCTACGAGAAGTTCGACAGCGTCATCCTGATGCACACCTGCCGGCAGGTTGCCGAACTGGCCTATGGGCGTGAGCTGGTGGAAAGCCTGAAGGACGATCCGCTGATCGGCGAGATGGTCGAGGGCAAGCTGCTCTACTACCCCACCACCACGCGCGAGGACTCGCCCAATATGGGCCGCGTCACCGACAACCTGTCGAGCGGCAAGGTCTTTGCCGATCTCGGGATCGATGGCCCGCTGACCCCGGAACGCGACCGCGCGATGATCTGCGGCTCGCTGGCCTTCAACATCGACGTCAAGGCGATCCTGGAAGGTTGGGGCCTGCGCGAGGGCGCCAATTCCGAGCCCTTGGAATTCGTCGTCGAAAAGGCCTTCGTCGGCGAGGGGATCTGACAGGAAAAATCGCCGCCCCTCTTTGCTCTTCAAATATCCTGGGGGTGAGCCGCGCATGCGGCGAGGGGGCAAAGCCCCCTTAACCTTATCGGTTAGTGCCCCCGCCCAGCCAACGCGCCTCCAGCGCCTCGATGGCGCGGATCCGGTCGGTGGTAGCAGGATGGCTCGCCAACCAGACCGGCGCGCCGCCGCCGTGACCGGTGATCCGGTCCAGCTTCGCAAACAGCGATTTCTGCGGCGCCGTGCCGATTCCCGCCCGGGTCAGCAGCGCCGCGGCATATTCGTCGGCGGCGTATTCGTCGGACCGGCTGAGCCCCGCCGCGAGCAGGCTGACCAGCCCGCTGGCGATCAGCGCGCCGATGCCGGGAAGGATCCGGTTCAGCACCCCGGCCAGCACCACCCGCACCGCGTTCTGCCCGGAAAAGTCGATCATCCGCTTGCGCGTGTGCCCCAGCGCCACATGCCCCAGTTCATGCGCGATGACCGAGGCCAGTTCCTCGGCCGTCACCTGCCCGCGCCGATAGCGGTCAAGAAAGCCGCGGGTGATGAAGATGCGACCGTCCGGCGCGGCCAGCCCGTTCACCGGCGCGATCTCGTAGACATGCACCGGGATCTCGGGCAGGTCCAGCGCGCGGGCCATGCGGTCGGTAAGCGCCTTCAGCGGGCGGTCGCGCAGCGGCGTCGACTGCGCATCAAGCTCGCGCTTCGTGCGCCAGACCGAGAACTGATACATCAAGAGGCCGTAGCCGACGATCAGCAGGATGGGCAGGAACTTCAGCATGTCCCCGATATGGCGCAGCCGGGGCAGGGCGGCAAGGCCCGTGCCGACAAGGTGAACGGCGCGCCCGGGGATGGGGCGCGCCGTGGAAGTCCGACACCAGTAGGCGGGCACGCGTCTTAGGCGTAGACCTCCTCCTCGCACTCCTCGGCGGCGTCAGGATCGCCGTGCTCGTCGATCGGGCAGCACGGCAGCGGCATTTCGAAGTCGAGGTCTTCAGGGTCGAGCGAGCCTACCAAATTCTCGTCCATATCGTAGAGGTCGATCCTGAACACGTCCTCGATCGGCGGCCAGCCGCGCTCGTCGGCGACGGCTTCGTACAGATCGATATGCTCCTGCAGCGTCCCTTCGCTGCCTTCGGGCAGGAAGGCATCGTTGGACGAGTCGCTGCCGTTGTCCTCGGCGAAGGTGCTGACACCGATCAACTCGCCGTCGACCGTCTGGTAGAATACCTTGCCGAACACCTGGCAATCGGGGTCCGGATCGGGATCGGGATCGGGATCGGGATCCGGATCGGGGCCGGGTTCATCCGGCTCTTCGATTTCCGGGTCACCCGATACCCCCTTGATCGACCCGCCATCGTTGACCGAGGTCGCGCGGATGCCGAGGAAATCGATATCGTCCAGCCTTTCCAACCCGACGAGGTCCACGGTCAGCGATTCGCCCGCCTGCAAGAAGGACGCCTTGTCCTCGCCCTCGGGGCCAAGGCCGGGGCGCGATACCTCGACGGCGTCATCCCACTGGATGCGCTCGCCCTCGAAGCGCGAACCCTCGCCGTTCATGTTCAGCGGCCCGCCCAGATTGGCGCTGCGGCCGCTGAAATCGTCATCACCCCAGTAAACGGCGTTGACGTCCATCGAGCCTTCCAGCACCGTGATCTCCGCCTGGAAGACCCCGTCCACCTCGGACACGACGACCTCGTAGCTCAGCCCGTCTTGTTCATATGTGAATGTTCTGCTTCCCATCCGCATAACTCCTGATGCACTGCCGGGAAGCGCCGCCGCGTTCCCCTGGCCGGTTAACGGGCTGCCAAGCCCACCTCGCAACCACCCCCCCAGGCGGAAGCTCACGGATTCATCATCCATTAATTGTTCTTAAGTGATGGCTTGCAGCCAACCAAATTAAATCTTGGCAAAAATGTGGAAACACTGTGTTTCGATTAGCCGCTTTTCTGCCACTTTTCCCGTTACATAGCCCGGCGGCTGAGCGTGGTTCCGGCAGCACAATCCAAGGCGGTGCGCGGCATGGGTCGAATGCCCTGTTGCCGCGCGTCGGCAGGCCGAATCAGCCGGCGTTTTCCAGATAGCGGGCGCAGCCGGCCAGCGCGGCGTAATCGTCCTGCACCAGATGCACCGCGAAATTCTCCATCAGCGCCGATTGCCGGCCCATCTGGCACAGCGCGCCGGCCAGGCCGAGGCCGGGCAGATGCGGGCCCAGCGCCTGGGCCACGCCGCCGATCAGGTAGATCCCGCCCCAGGGCAGATGCGTCAGCGCCAGATCGGCCAGCGCCCGGCCCAGCAGCCGGGCAAACAGCGCGCCGGTGGCGCGGGCCTCGGTCTCGCCCGCGTCCAGTGCGGCCGTGATCCGCGCCGCGCCCAGCGCCTGTCCCGTGCGCCATTCGTGGATCGCCTCCAGCCCGCGCCCGGATAGCGCCTCTTCCACCGTGGCCAGCCCGTGCCGGGCGGCCAGCGCCCGGGCGAAGGCGCGTTCCTCGCGGTCCTGCGCGGGCAGGTGCACATGGCCGGCCTCGGCCGGCGGCACCAGCGCGCCGCGCGCCAGCGGATGCACCACGGCGGCGTTGAACCCGGTGCCGATGCCCACCACCAGCCGCGTCGCCTGCGCCGGTCTTGCCACCGGGTCGGCCGCCATCACCAGCGCGCGCAAATGGCCGGGGGGCAGCGCGTCCAGCGCGTGGCCCTGCGCCTGCAGGTCGTTGAGCAGATGCACCGGCGCGCCGCCGACCAGATCGTGCAGCGCCGCGGCCTCGATGGTCCAGCCAAGGTTGGTCAGCGTCAGACGCTCGTCGCGCACCGGGCCGGCGGCGGCGACGCAGAGCCCGGCGCAGTCCACCACCGCCTGCGCGCTCATGTAGGCGGTCAGGATCTCTGCCAGCCCGCCGTGATCGGCATTGGCCAGGCGCCGGATACTGCCGGGGCGCAGCACCCCGTGATCGGCCAGCGCCAGCCGGCTGTGGGTGCCGCCGATATCGGCCACCAGCTGCGGGGCCGGGGTATAGGGAAAGGGTTTCAGGCGTCTGGCTTCGGTCATGGCGGGCCCCGGCGGTGGCGGATCGGCAGCCAGCTTAGATCAAGCCACGCCCGAGGGGAAACCGCTTTGCCGCACTGTGCCGGAGGATCCGCATTCGACACGGTAACGCCGCGCCGAGGTTTCTTGCCAGGGGTCGATGCCGCCGGATCGTTCGGCTGGTGCGGGGAGACGCGCCTTCGAAGGCGCGTGCAAACGGGCTTTCGAAAGCCCGTTTTCCCGGCGTTTGAGAAAGAATTCACGCGGAAGCGGTATCATGGATTCCGGGTCGCGGTGACAGGGCACAACAGTCGATGCCACGCCTGATATGTCCTGGTCCGCGACGGTGTTGCGGTGAGATGCGCCAGCCCCGGGGCACCGTCCGTAACCGCCCGGCGGCCCTTACCCTGCCGTTACATCATCCCCGGCAGCCACAGCGACAGCGCCGGGATGCCGAGGATCATGCCCAGCACCACCACCTCGGCCAGCAGGAAGGCGCCGATACCCACGAAGATCGTCTCCAGCCGGATCTTCTCGCCCACGATCGACTTGATGACGAAGACATTCAGCCCGATGGGTGGCGTCACCAACCCTATCTCCAGCAGCTTGATGACCACCACGCCGAACCAGATCAGTGACAGCCCGTAGCCCTCGACGATGGGGATGGTCAGCGGCAGGGTCAGCAGGATGATGCCGATGGGATCCAGGAACATGCCCAGCAGCAGATACATCAGCACGATCACCGCCAGCACCAGCAGCATCGAGGCGCCCGAGGCATCGATCCAGCCGGCGATGAAGCCCGAAAGCCCGGTCAGCGAGATGAAGCTGACATAGATCTTGCCGGCGATGGCGATGGCAAAGATCATCGAGGACTGGAACACCGTCTCGCGCAGGGCCGAGACGATGCCGCGCAGGCTGAGCCGGCCCAG
>SKNG01000132.1 GCA_007120685.1 Paracoccaceae bacterium
CCGGCCATGGTGCCCACGCCCGCGCTTTCGGCATTGGCCACCGGCGGGTTGAAGCGCAGGATCAGGCAGGCAACTTTGAAGGTGCCGATATCCAGCACGGCCACGACGCCGCGCTGCATCGCCTGCTGGCGCATCGCGCGCATGGCGCGCTGGGACTGGTACAGATCGGTCATCGGATGCCATCTCCGGTTTCGGGGCTTCGGTTGCGGTGCAGTTCGGCCAGCGCGGCCTCGGACAGGCGCATGGTGGGGCGGTCGGGGTTGCGCATGTCGACGGCGACCAGATCGCGCGCCAGCAGATCCATGGGCGCGTTGTCCAACGCCAGCACGCGCTCCAGCGCCGTCACGGCGCCCCGCGGCGGCAGCATGATCCGGCGGTCGCCGACCAGCACCAGATCCCAGCGCCGCTCTCCCACGCGGAGCAGAGCGTGCAGCCGGTCACCCAGCGGCTCGGCGGCGGCCAGGATGCGGCGCGCTTCGGCCACCGCCTCGGGCGCGCCGTCGCCGGCCAGCAGCGGCAGGTCCGGCCGGGCAGACCGATGGCTGATCAGCGCCACGCGATGCCCGTCGTTGTCGATCAGTGCCAGCCCGGCATGCGAGCGCCAGACGAAAGCGGGTTCGCGCTCGATCACGCTGATATCCAGCGCGCCGCCCGCCCTGACGCGCAGCGATGCAGATTGCACCGCGTCCAGCGCCTCGACCCGCTGGCGCAGCGCATCCAGATCCAGATGGAACGACGACGCGGGCAGCGCCACGCCGAGCCGCTCTTCCACAGCGCGCGCCACCTCTGGCGTCTCGGCATGCACGGCAAGGGTTTCGATGCGGAATTCCGGCCGGTTCTCGAAGGCCAGGCGCAACTCGCCGAACAGCCCGGTCACCGTGGCGCGGCGCGCGTCGTCGGAAAGATACAGCGCAATCGAGCCGGCCAGAATCAGCGAAGGCAGGCCCATGGTCAGTGCGCGGCGGAAAAGCGGCGTCAGCCACAGCCGGTTCAGGCGATAGGCCAGGCGGCTGGGCGAGGGGTCGGCGCGCCGGCGCGGTGTGGCCAGCCGCGCCGCCACCCCCAGCCCGGCAAGCGCGGCCGGAATGGTATCGCCCAACCGCCAGCCGCGCGGATCGACGCTGCCGGCAGGGCCGCCGCCGCCCTCTGCCCTAGCGACGCCGGCCACAATCTGCGGTGACATGCCCGCTGCCATGACGGGTGCCGTTGCGGGTGCCACGCTCGGTGCCGCGCTCGATGCAGCGCTCGGTGCCGCGCTCGGTGCCGCGCCGGATACCCGCTCTGTAGCATCTGCCATGACCGGCACGGTCCATGTATGGGGCGGATAGCGGCGCGGATAGGTCTGCGCGGCTCGCGGCGTGCCCGCCGCCGGCCCCGGCCGATACCCGGCCCCGCCCCCGCCATGCGCATCTAGCGGCGGCATGAGGCATCCTCCACCAGCCAGCGGCACAGATCAGGGAAGGCGATGCCGCAATGCGCCGCCTGTTCCGGGCTCAGCGAGGTCGGCGTCATCCCCGGCTGGGTGTTGGTTTCCAGCACCACCAGCCCGTCCAGCCCGCGGCCCTCGTCCCAGCGGAAATCGGTGCGGCTCAGGCCCCGGCAGCCCAGCGCGCGATGCGCCACCAGCGCCTGATCCATGCAGGCGTCGAACACTGCCGCCGGCAGGTCGGCCGGCACCACATGGTGCGAACCGCCGGGCCGGTACTTGGCGTCGTAGTCATACCAGCCCTCGGTGATGATATCGGTCACGGTCAGCGCCCGCTCGCCCAGCACGCTGACGGTCAGTTCGCGCCCGGGCACATAGGCCTCGACCATCAGCATCTCGGGCATGTCGGGCGCCAGCGCAGGCGGGGCATTGGCGCCGTTTGGCACCAGATAGATGCCCACCGAGGACCCCTCGTCATGCGGCTTGACCACGTAGGGCGGGTCCATCACATGCCCGGCCTCGATATCGGCGCGCCCGGCCAGCCGATGCGGCGCCACGGGCATGCCGGCGGCGGCGTAGATTTCCTTGGTGCGGATCTTGTCCATCGCCAGGGCCGAGGCCAGCACGCCGGAATGGGTGTAGGGCAGGCCCATCCATTCCAGCAGCCCCTGCACGCAGCCGTCCTCGCCCCAGCGGCCGTGCAGGGCGTTGAAGACGATATCAGGGGCGATCTCGGCCAGCCGCGCGGGCAGGTCGCGGCCGGCATCGACCTCGACCACCTGATACCCCGCCTCCCGCAGCGCGGATGCGCATTCACGCCCTGATGACAACGACACCTCGCGCTCGGCCGAGATGCCACCCATCAGTACCGCCACCTTGGGGGCTGCCCTGCTCGACACGCCCGCCAACTCTGCCTCATTCCAGGGCTTTGCGCCCCTTCTTCGGGGGTTCTGGACCCCGCTTCTTGTCTTATTCCGTCAGGCCCGGCGCCGACCCTTGCCGGTCGCCCTGCCTGTCAGCCCTGCGCCCGGGCCTGTTCGCCCAGCCGCACGACTTCCCATTCTAGCGAAATTCCGCTGTTTTCCAACACCCTTTTTCGCACTTCCTCGCCCAACCCCTCCAGATCGGCGGCGCTGGCCCCGCCGGTGTTGATCAGGAAATTGGGGTGCTTTTCCGACATCTGCGCCCCGCCCCGCCGGGCGCCGCGCATGCCGGCCTCGTCGATCACCTTCCAGGCCTTCAGATCATGCGTGTCATCGGGCTGGCCGGTCGAACTGAACCCGGCCGGATTGCGGAAGGTGGACCCGGCGCTGCGTTCCTTCACCGGCTGGGTGGCATTGCGCCGGGCCAGTTGCCCGGCCATGCGCGCCTCCAGTTCGGCGGGCTCGCCCCGGGGCGCGCGGAAACTGGCGGCGGTGATCACCCAGCCTTCCGGCAGGTCGGTCTGGCGGTAGCCGGGGTTCAGCTCGGCGGCCGGCAGGGTGACCACCTCGCCCGCCCGGGTGACGGCACGGGCATGGGTCAGCCGGTCGGCGGTATAGGTGCCGTAGCAACCCGCGTTCATCCGCACCGCGCCGCCGATGCTGCCGGGGATGGTGCGCAGGAAGGTCAGGTCCAGCCCGGCGGCGGCGGCCTTGCGCGCGACATGGGCATCCAGCGCGGCGGCGCCGGCGGTGACGGTGTCGCCCTCGATCTGAATGCCGTTGAACCCCCGGCCCAGGCGGATGACCACAGCGCGCAGCCCCCCGTCGCGGATGATGAGGTTGGAGCCGACACCCATGGGAAAGACCGGCACCACAGGGTCCAGCGCGGCCAGGAAGGCGGCAAGGTCGGCCTCGTCGGCGGGCTGGAACAGCCAGTCGGCCGGGCCGCCAACGCGCAGCCAGGTCAGGTCGGCCAGCGGGCGGTTCGGGGTCAGGGTGCCGCGCGGGGATATGTCGCCGGGTTGGCTCATGGGGTTTTGTCCGTCTTGCGTCGCCCGCCCAGCCAGCCGCCCAGCGCAAAACCGGGTGCGGCGGGCAACAGCACCATCAGCGCCATGAAGATCGGCACGATACCGTCGAACCCGGGTTGCTGGTCGCCATACCAGTATAACAGCCCCGCTGCCAGCAGCAGCAGCAACGCGATCACCGGCCCGGCAAGCCGCGATCCGCTGCGCCGTGCGATGAATCGCCCCAGGAACAGGCCGCCGGCTATGCTGAGCACGAACGCCGCGAGCTGCAGAAGATACCAGATCGGTTCCATGCGCTTTCCTATCCTCGCTTGCGCCCATCAGGCCGGGCCCATGCCCATAGCAGGCCCAGCGCCAGCCCAAAAGCGACGATCAGCGCAATCACCCCGGGCGCGCCGACCGAAACCACCAGGCTGATCAGCTGGAAGGCAAAAAGCACACGGCCCAGCGCCGCATCCGGGTCATCGCCGGGCTGGCCGGGGGCGGTGATGAGCAACAACACCGCCGCCAGGATCATCGCGGCGCCCGCCGGGGCGGCGATCCGGGCAAAGCGGGCAATCCCGGCCGGACCGTCGCGCAGCGCCCGGCCACGCGCCCACCAGGCCAGCGCGGCAAGCAGCAGGAGGGCTGCCAGCAACCACTCGACCGGGGCATGCACCCCCTCCACACCGGGCATATGGATGATGCCCCAGCGCTCGGCCCTGTCATCGAGGATGAAGCGCAACGACCTGTTCCTGCCTCAGGATGGCCCGCCGCCCTGAGCGGGGCCGTCATCATCGTCCTGCAACGCCCGAACGGCGGCGCGGCGGCGGCGCAGGGTTTCGATCAGGATGCCCAACGCAGCAGCCACGCCGATCGGCGCGATGATCATGATCCCGGCCATCGCCGGGCCGATCCCCCGCAGGCCGGGCTGGCTGTAGCCGTAAAGCGACACACCCAGCGCGACCAGCATCACCATCGCCACCAGCGCCCAGGCCAGGCCCGCCTGCCCCCATCGCGCCAGCCCCCAACCGACGGCAGCGCCGGCGATCATCGACAGCACCAGGACCAGCAACCCATCGGGTGTGAAGAAAACGAACATGCACCTGCAGCCTTATCCGCGCCAACGGCGTCCCGGCGCCGACCCTGCGCCATGCGGGCATCGCAGGCAAGAGCGGCCGCCCTGCCGTGCCGGTATTTGCCCTGCCCTCATCGCCTTCGGCCGCCCAGCCAGCCGCCGAGTGCCGCGCCCAGCATGGCCGGGGCCAGTATGTAGAGCGCGGCGATGACATGGCCCAACGCCCGGAAGCCCTGGGCCTGCTGCCCGGCCAGGATCTGCGCGCCCGCGCCGATGGCGAGCAGCGCCGCCAGCGCCCAGGCCGCGCCGGGCCGCCAGAGACGCGCCAGCACCCAGCCCGCCGCCAGCCCCAGCACCAGCGCGGTGGCGGCGATCAGCAGGAGGCGCGCCTCGTCACCCATGCCTAGCCAGTGTTTCGGCCATACGTGCCGGCAGCGCCTGCGCCCAGGCGCTGATCGTCCCGGCACCCAGACAGACCACCATGTCACCGGGCCGCGCATGGGCGCGCACCAGTGCCAAGAGATCGTCCTCGCTGCCGACCGGGCTGGGCGGCCGGCCGCGCGCGGCCATCGCCGCGATCAGCGCCTCGGTCGTGGCGCCCGGGATCGGCGCCTCGCCCGCCGGATAGACCGGCAAGAGGCCCACCGCATCGGCTGCGTCGAAACAGGCGACGAAATCGTCGAACAGCCGATGCAGCCGGGAATAGCGGTGCGGCTGATGCACGGCGATCACCCGGGCGCCGGGCGCCACCGACTGACGCGCGGCGCGCAGCACCGCGGCAATCTCTACCGGGTGGTGGCCATAGTCGTCGATCACCGCCACGCCGCCGACCTCGCCCACCCGGGTAAAGCGTCGCGCAACGCCGGTGAAACCCGCCAGAGCGGCCCGGATCGCCGCATCGTCAACCCCGGCATGCAGCCCCACCGCCACCGCCGCAAGGGCGTTGCAGACATTGTGCTCGCCCGGCATGGGCAGCGTGCAGTTTTCAATTATCCGATCTTCGCCACCCGTTCGGACCCTGATATCGAAAAAGCCCTTGCCCTTTTCGAATGTCAGACGTTCGACGCCCAGGTCGGCCCCCGGATGCAGGCCATAGGTGACCACCCGCCGGTCAGTGACCGACCGGGCCAGCGCCGCGACCTCCGGGTGATCGGTGCAAAGCACTGCCAGCCCGTGAAAGGGGATCCCCTGGACAAAGGCGCGGAAGGCGTCGCGCAGCCGGTCCAGATCGCCCCAATGCTCCATATGCTCGGGGTCGATATTGGTGACGATGGCGACATGAACCGGCAGGCGGTTGAACGAGCCGTCGCTCTCGTCGGCCTCGACCACCATCCAGTCGCCGCCACCCGCGCGCGCGTTCGACCCATAGGCATGGATGACGCCGCCATTGATCACCGTGGGCGCCAGCCCGCCGCCGTCCATCAGCGCGGCCACCAGCGTGGTGGTGGTGGTCTTGCCATGCGTGCCGGCCACAGCCACGGTGCGGCGCAGGCGCATCAGTTCGGCCAGCATCTCCGACCGGTGAACCACCGGCAGCCCGCGCGCCCGCGCCGCCGCCAGTTCGGGGTTGTCCTCGCTGATCGCGGTGGATACCACCAACAGCCGCGCCGCGCCCAGGTTCCCGGCTGCCTGCGGGGTGAAGATCTGCGCGCCCAGCCCGGCCAGACGGTCGGTGATGGCGCTGGGCTTCAGGTCGGACCCCTGCACGGCAAAGCCGTCATGCAGCAGGATTTCGGCGATGCCGGACATGCCGATGCCGCCGATGCCGATGAAATGCACCGGCCCCAGCGCCCGGGGCATCAGGCTGTGCGGGCGGACCGGACTGGGCGTTGGCATGTCGGATGCCGGCATGAAACGGGCCTTTCGCTGTGATGCGCCGGGCTTACCCCTGGGCGGGATCATTGCCAAGCGGATCGCCGCCGCTTGCACCGTGCCCGGCCACCTGCTCGGCCAGATCGGCCAGCCGGGACGCGGCATCCGGCACCCCCAGCGCCTGCGCCGCCTCGGCCATGGACTGCGCGCCGGCGGCGCTCTGCAGGATGCCGGCCAGATGCTCGGCCAGAACCCGCGCGGTCAGCATCCGTTCGGGGATCACCACCGCCGCCTGCGCCTCTGACAGGGCGCGGGCATTGGCCGCCTGATGGTCGCGCGCGGCCTTGGCATAGGGCACCAGCACCGCGGGCCGGCCGATCACCGTCAGATCGGCGATGGTGGAGGCGCCGGCGCGGGCGATGACCAGTTGCGCCTCGGAAAACCGCCGCGGGATGTCGTCGAAGAAGGGCGCCACCTCGGCGGGCAGGCCGGCCTCGGTATAGCTGGCTGTCACGCGGTCGATATCCTCGGGCCGGGCCTGATGGGCGATGCGCAGATGCGCGCGCAGCCCCTCGGGCAGGGCGGCCAGCGCGGCGGGCACGGTGTCGGACAGGATCCGCGCACCCTGGCTGCCGCCCACCACCACCACGCTCATCGGATAATTGCCGGGGGGGATATAGGGCGCACCGGCCTTGGCACGCACGGCGGCGCGCACCGGGTTGCCGGTATGCGCGCCCTCCACCCCGGACGGCAGCGCCGTGGGCCAGGTGCCGCAGGCCACGGCATCGACCCGGCGCGCGAACACCTCGTTCACCCGCCCCAGCACCCCGTTCTGTTCATGGATCAGCCGCGGCACGCGCAAGAGCCAGGCCGCCCCCAGCGCCGGCACCGCCGGATAGCCGCCAAAGCCCGCCACCAACGCCGGGCGGTTCAGCACCATGCCGCCGGCGGCCTTCAGCACCCCGCCCAGGATTCGCAAGGGCACCATCAGCCGCGCCAGCATGCCGCCCCGCGCGAAAGTGGCCGCGGGCACGACCCGGCGCGCCACGGCGTCGGGAAAGGCGCCGGCGTAGCGCGCGCCACGCGCGTCAGTGGACAGCACCACCCGCCAGCCGCGGGCCAGCAGTTCCTCGGCCAGCGCCTGGGCAGGAAACATGTGCCCGCCGGTGCCCCCGGCAGCGATCACGGCCAGCGGTGCCCGGCCGGCCCGTTTTCCTGCCCGCATGCCGCCCATCAGCCCTGGCGCCCCCGCGTCAGAAGGATATCGCCAATCTCACCCTGCGGGCGGCTGCGCGTCAAGGCCAGCAGGACACCCATCATCAGCCCCATCGCCACCAGCGACGACCCGCCATAGCTGACGAAGGGCAGGGTCATGCCCTTGGCCGGCAACAGCCGCACCGCCACGCCCATGTTGATCATCGCCTGGGCCGAGAACAGCGCCACGATCCCGGCGCCGGCCAGCCGCACGAAAAGGTCACGCTCGCGCATCAGCCGCGAGATCGCGCGCAGACAGATCATCGCGTAAAGACCGATGATGAAGACCACCAGCACCAGCCCGTATTCCTCGGCCGCCACGGCGATGATGAAATCGGTATGCGCATCGGGCAGTTGCCATTTCACCTGCCCCTCGCCGACCCCCATGCCGAAGAGTCCGCCTTCCTGGATGGCGGCAGTGGCGTAGCCCAGCTGCGAGCGGGCATCCACCTCGGACGCCAGAAAGCCGTCGATGCGCCGGGCGAAATGCTGCGAGCCGTGATAGGCCATGCTGCCGCCTACCAGCACCGCCCCGGCCAGCACCATGATGATCAGCATCGAGGCCCCGGAGACGAAATACATCACGCCCCAGGTAAACAGGATCAGCGCCGCCTGGCCGAAATCCGGCTGGATGACCAGCAGGAACACCGAGGCGAAGACCAGGGCCAGCGACAG
>SKNG01000403.1 GCA_007120685.1 Paracoccaceae bacterium
ACAGCGACCCGCTCGTCTCGTCCGTCCCGCGCATCTTCACCCCCGCCGTCATCCTGCGAAGGGTGAATCATGTTCTCAAAACGCTGTCGAGGCGAGACTTTTTCAGCGGCCTGCTAAAGGCGCGGATGGCGCGGAGCCTCCTCGCCCCCCCACCCTGCGCATGGCCAGTCGATCCGTCAGGCGCGCCCTGCCGACAGGGCCGCCAGTCATGACTGCGGCCCAACCGCCCGGCGGTTCGGTGGCCGGAGCAGCCATCCCTGCCGCCAGCGTCGGTGCGCCGCGCGCGAAGGTTCGGCGGCGGCGCGGCGAATCGCCTTGATCTGGATCATCCGGTGGCGGCGCTCGCGCAATTGTCAGGCGGGCGTCAGGCGCTGTCTTTCCGCGCCTTGCCAGGGGCAACGCCGCCTGGCGCGTGGCATCCGCCCGGCGGGCAACGGCGGAAAAGCGTCGATCCCTGCCTGGCATGCGTTGCAGGGGCTTGGCGCAGGGCATGGTGCTTGCTACGTTTTCACGATAGCCGCCACTCACGGCACCGCCAGGGCGCCCCTATGCCGGGTCGAAAGACACGGACGGGAGCAGCGGTGCCGGCCGATCCGAACCAGGGGCACTCGCCACGATGCGCCACACGCTACCCATCGCGCCGCAGTTTTACGTGACCGCGCCCCAGCCCTGCCCCTATCTGCCCGGCCAGCAGGAGCGCAAGCTGTTCACCGCGCTGATCGGCGAGGGCGCGAAGCCGCTGAATGACTCGCTGTCAAAGCAGGGCTTCCGGCGCTCGCAGAACGTGCTGTATCGGCCCGCCTGTTCGGAATGCGCGGCCTGCCTGTCGGCGCGCATCCGCGTGGCCGACCACCGGCCCGGGCGCACCCATCGCCGCATCCTGCGCCGCAACGCCAATCTGGTGCGCGAGGCCAACAGCCCCTGGGCGACAGAGGAACAATACGAACTCTTCCGCCGCTATCTGGACAGCCGCCACGCCGACGGCGGCATGGCCGACATGGACATCTTCGAATTCGCCGCGATGATCGAGGAGACGCCGGTGCGTTCACGCGTCGTCGAATACACCCGGACAACGTCGGCCGAGGGCGGCGGGCGGGGCGCGCGCGAGCTTGTCGCCGTCTGCCTGACCGATGTTCTGGATGACGGGCTCAGCCTGGTCTATTCCTTCTACGAGCCGGCGCATAACCGCAGCCTGGGCACTTACATGATCCTGGATCACGTCGAACTGGCCCGCCAGGTGGGCCTTCCCTATGTCTATCTGGGCTATTGGGTCGAGGGCAGCCCGAAGATGGACTACAAGGCGCGCTTCGACGCGCTGGAGGTCTATTTCGACGGCGCCTGGCGTCCCATCGACGATGCGCGCGATCACGCCCGCCGCCCGCACCCCCTGTCGGTGCGCCCGATCACCGAACAGGTGGCCTCGATCCAGTTGCCAGATGTCGCGCCGGCGGTGAAGGCGCGCGAATAGCATAGGCAGCAGCCCCGACCGCTGCATCTGGCGGCCCCTGGCCGAACCGCCGTCGCCGGGCGCAATTTTCGGCAAGAAAACACCCCGCCCTGCGACAGTTTTTTCGTTTCTGGCCGTTGACGCTGACGGACCGTGGGCGTATCTCCGACACAGGCGGCCGGCGGGCCGTTGGAGCGGAACCTGATGGTGACAGCACTTGTAGAACGGCGGGGATGACGGCGGGGCGCAGCGGCGCAACCGGCCCATCCCCTGACACCCCCCGCCAGCGGGGGTTTTTTATTGCCTGACGCCGCGTGGTGCGGCAAAGGCTTTGGCGACAGACGAAGGTGGAGAAGATCATGTCCCAGCAGATGACCGGCGCGCGGATGGTGGTGCAGGCGCTGAAGGATCAGGGCGTCGAGGTGGTGTTCGGCTATCCGGGCGGCGCGGTGCTGCCGATCTATGACGAGATCTTCCAGCAAAACGAGATCCGCCACATCCTGGTGCGCCACGAACAGGGCGCGGCGCATGCTGCCGAGGGCTACGCGCGGTCCACCGGCAAGCCGGGGGTGGTGCTGGTCACGTCCGGCCCCGGGGCCACGAATGCCGTGACCGGCATCACCGATGCGCTGATGGATTCCATCCCGCTGGTGGTGCTGACCGGCCAGGTGCCGACCTTCATGATCGGCTCGGACGCCTTTCAGGAGGCCGACACGGTTGGCATCACCCGGGCCTGCACCAAGCACAACTGGCTGGTCAAGGATACCGAGAAGCTGGCCGAGACGCTGCATCAGGCCTTCCATGTCGCCACCAACGGCCGGCCCGGCCCGGTGGTCGTCGACATCCCCAAGGACGTGCAATTCGCCACCGGCACCTACACGCCGCCGCAGCGCGCGAAGACGGATCACTATGCCCCGCGCGTGAAGGGCGATATCGAGGCGATCACGGCGCTTGTGGAGATGATCGAACAGGCCGAGCGGCCGCTCTTCTATACCGGCGGCGGTGTCATCAACTCCGGCCCCGGCGCCAGCCAGCTCCTGACCGAACTGGTCGATGCCTCGGGCATTCCCATCACCTCGACCCTGATGGGGCTGGGGGCCTATCCGGCATCAAGCCAGCACTGGCTGGGGATGCTGGGCATGCATGGCACCTATGAGGCAAATCTGGCCATGCATGGCTGCGACCTGATGATCAATATCGGCGCGCGCTTCGACGACCGGATCACCGGGCGCATCGCCGATTTCTCGCCCGGCTCGAAGAAGGCGCATATCGATATAGACCCGTCGAGCATCAACAAGGTGATCCGCACCGATATCCCCATCATCGGCGATGTCGGCCATGTGCTGGAGGATCTCTTGAAGATCTGGAAGGCGCGTGGGCGGAAGGTGAACCGCGAGGGGCTGGCGAAGTGGCGGGCGCAGATCGCGGAATGGAAGGCGGTGGACTGCCTGAAATTCACGCCGTCGAAGGAAACGATCAAGCCCCAGCATGCCCTGCAGCGGCTGGAGGCGCTGACCCGGGGCATGGACCGCTACGTGGCTACCGAAGTGGGCCAGCACCAGATGTGGGCGGCGCAGTTCATGGGCTTCGACGGGCCGAACCGCTGGATGACTTCCGGCGGCCTGGGCACCATGGGTTATGGCTTGCCGGCCAGCATCGGCGTGCAGATCGCGCACCCGGACGCGCTGGTGATCAATGTCGCGGGCGAGGCCTCCTGGCTGATGAACATGCAGGAGATGGGCACGGCGGTGCAGTATCGATTGCCGGTCAAGCAGTTCATCCTGAACAACGAACGGCTGGGGATGGTGCGCCAGTGGCAGGAATTGCTGCATGGCGAGCGCTATTCGCATTCCTGGTCCGAGGCGCTGCCCGATTTCGTCAAGCTGGCCGAGGCATTCGGCTGCAAGGGCATCAAATGCGACCACCCGGACCAGCTGGACGATGCGATCCGCGAGATGCTGGACTATCCCGGGCCGGTGATCTTCGACTGCCTGGTCGAACGGCACGAGAACTGTTTCCCGATGATCCCCTCGGGCAATGCGCATAACCAGATGCTGCTGGGCGAGGCCGAAACGCAGGGCGTGATCGGGGATTCGGGCGCGGTTCTGGTATAGCGGGCGGGGCGGCGCCGGTGACGGAGGTGCTTGCCGGGGTGCTGGCGCCGCTGCCGCAACTGGCGCTGCTTTTGCTGCTGGGCATTGCCTCGGTCGAGGTTCAGCGATGGATCGACCGTCACGAGACGCGCGGCCCGCGCGAACCCTTTCTGACGCTGCTTTACGCGGCCAGCCTGATGGCCATGCTGGTCAGCCTGGCGGCGGTTGTCGTCTGGGCGGTGATGCTGTCACCGCTGGCGGCGCTGACTGGGTTCCTGCTGCGCTATGGCGCGATGTGGCTTTATCGTTGGACTCTGCCGGCGGGCGCCGGCGCGGTGTCGGCATTGCCGGGTATCGCCGGGTTCTGGTTTTCCTGGCTCTTGTCGTTCTGGTTGGTCGTGAGCCTGGTGCAGTTGGCAGGGTAAGGAAAAAAGGCAGGGGGCGCTGCCCCCTCGCCGCGATGCGGCTCACCCCCGGGATATTTTCGGAGCAAAGAGGGCCCGTCAGGGTAATCAGTATGCAACGGCATGCCGATTGCCAAGCGCCGTGTCAGCAGCTATCAGTAGCGCCGCCAGTTCAGGGAGTCCCGCATGACCGACGCCACCGCCGCCACCCGTACCGAGACCGACAGTTTCGGCCCGCTGGAAGTGCCCGCCGACAAGTACTGGGGCGCGCAGACACAGCGGTCGATTATCAATTTCCCCATCGGCTGGGAACGCCAGCCGGTGCCGATCATCCGTGCACTGGGGGCGGTGAAATGGGCCTGCGCGCTGGTCAATCGCGAACAGGGAACGCTGGAGCCGCGCCTGGCCGATGCCATCGCGGCGGCGGCGCAGGAGGTGTTCGAGGGGAAGTTCGACGACAATTTCCCGCTGGTGGTATGGCAGACCGGGTCCGGCACGCAGTCGAACATGAACGCCAATGAGGTGATCGCCAACCGCGCCATCGAGATGCTGGGCGGGGTGATGGGCTCAAAGGATCCGGTGCATCCCAACGACCATTGCAACATGGGCCAGTCGTCGAACGACACCTTTCCAACGGCGATGCATGTCGCCATCGGCATGCTGGCGCGCGACGTGCTGTTGCCGGGACTGGAAAAGCTGCACGCGGCGCTGGCGGCGAAGGCGGAAGAGTTCAAGGATATCATCAAGATCGGCCGCACTCATACGCAGGATGCCACGCCGCTGACGCTGGGTCAGGAATTCGGTGGTTACGCGCATCAGGTGCGCATGGGGATCGAGCGGGTGACGATGTGCCTGCCGCATATCCACGAGCTGGCGCAGGGGGGCACGGCGGTCGGCACCGGGCTGAACACGCGGCGGGGCTGGGATGTGGCGGTGGCAGGCCATATCGCAGAGATCACCGGGCTGCCCTTCGTCACCGCGCCGAACAAGTTCGAGGCCCTGGCGGCGCATGATGCGATGGTGATGTTCTCCGGCGCGCTGAAGACGGTGGCGGCGAGCCTCTTCAAGATCGCCAATGACATGCGGCTTCTGGGGTCCGGCCCGCGCTCGGGCCTGGGCGAGTTGATCCTGCCGGAGAACGAACCGGGATCGTCGATCATGCCTGGCAAGGTGAACCCCACCCAGGCCGAGGCGCTGACCATGGTCTGCGCCCATGTCATGGGCAATGACGCGGCGGTGGGGTTCGCCGGGTCGCAGGGGCATTTCGAGCTGAATGTCTACAACCCGATGATGAGCTACAATGTGCTGCAATCCATGCAGCTCCTCGGCGATGCCGCGTCGAGCTTCACCGACAACATGGTGGTGGGCACGCGCGCAAATGTCGAACGGATCGAGAAGCTGATGCGCGAATCGCTGATGCTGGTGACGGCGCTGGCGCCGACCATCGGCTATGACAACGCGACGACGGTGGCCAAGACGGCGCACAAGAACGGCACCACGCTGCGCGAAGAGGCGGTGCGGCTGGGCTTTGTCGATGCCGATACATTCGACCGGGTCGTGCGGCCCGAGCAGATGATCGGCCCGAAGGACTGAGCGGCGATGGTTCAGGTGGTGAATTTGCGCCGGCGCCGCAAGCAGACGGCGCGGGCCAAGGCGCGGGCGGAAGGGGCGGCAAATGCCGCGCGGCACGGGCAAGGCCGGGCCGAGCGGGAACTGGAGCGCGCGCGGGCCGATAAAGCGGCGCGGTTGCTGGACGGGCATCGGCGCGAGGGCGAGCCGGATTAAGGCGGCGTTAAGCCTATCAGGCCAGGCTGGATTGGCCGGGAGGATCGACCATGCCGCTGCCTGTCATCACTGCCGACCGCTGGTTGCTGCAACTCTTCTCGGCCCGCGCCGTGGCGGAAGGTGGCGTGGTTCGTCGCCGCATCCGGGACGTAGACCGAATGGTGGGGGAGGCGCGGTTTCTGGCCGAATTGCAGCGGCGCGGATTTCGCGTGGCGCGCAACGCCGGGCAATATGTCATCTTCTGCAACCGCGAGCCGGTGGAGCTGCTCGATCTTGATGGCGAGACGCAAATCCCTTGAAGAAAGGGATTTGCAAAAGCCTTGTTACAAGGCTTTTGTTTCGCCTCGATTGCCGCTCGCAACCCCTTCCGCCCGTCCGTGCTGCGCGCTAGAACCGGGTCCGGTTGATCAGGAGGCAGGGACATGCGGGCATTCGTCTTTCCGGGTCAGGGCGCCCAGGCGATCGGTATGGGCCAGGCGCTGGCCGAAGCCTATCCGGCGGCGCGCGCGGTGTTTCAGGAAGTTGACGAGGCGCTGGGCGAGGACCTGTCCGCGCTGATCAGGCAGGGCGAGGCAGAGGCGTTGACCCTGACCGCGAACGCCCAGCCGGCGCTGATGGCCACGTCTCTGGCCGCGTTTCGCGCGCTCGAGGCCGAGGGCTTCGGCATCGACGATGCCGCTTTTGTCGCCGGGCACAGTCTGGGCGAGTATTCGGCTCTTGCCGCCGCCGGGGCGCTGGAACTGGTCGATACCGCGCGTCTCTTGCGTCTGCGCGGGCAGGCGATGCAGGCGGCGGTGCCGGTGGGCGCGGGCGCGATGGCGGCCTTGCTGGGCCTCGATCTCGCCGCTGCCACGGCGGTCGCGGATGAAGCTGCGGCGGCGGATCAGGTCTGCCAGGCTGCCAATGACAACGACCCCGCGCAGGTGGTGGTCTCCGGCCACCGCGCCGCGGTCGAGCGGGCGGTGGAACTGGCCAAGGCGCACGGCGCGAAGCGGGCGATGCTGCTGCCGGTCTCAGCCCCCTTCCACTGCGCGCTGATGCAGCCTGCCGCCGACGCCATGGCCGCGGCTCTGGCCGATGTGACGATCCGTGCCCCGGCGGTGCCGCTGGTGGCCAATGTGCGCGCCGAGGCGGTGCGCGACCCCGAGATGATCCGGGCACTGCTGGTCGAGCAGGTGACGGGCGCCGTGCGTTGGCGCGAGTCGGTGCAGTGGATGGCCGCGCAGGGCGTGACTGAATATTGGGAAATCGGCGCGGGCAAGGCGCTTTGCGGCATGATCCGTCGCATCGACAAGGCCGCGACCAGCCGCGCCATCGGCACGCCCGAGGATATCGCCGCGCTGAAAGCCTGACGGGGTCCCGCTCGGGTCAGGTTCTGTGCAAGAACGGCACAGGGAGACATGGCACCTCTGCGCGTCGCGGAAGACCTTCAATGCTCCTGCGCCTTGAAGCGGCCCCTGCCGGCAGTGAAGCCGCGGTCCTCAACGCGCTCGACCCGACCCGGCGTCGCGGTTCTTTTTCACTCGCGGCCGAGCCGTGGGGCCGTTGGTCTGGCGGTGCTGCGGCATTGGGTGCAGGAAACACTGTCGAGAAATGGCGCCATCTATCCTTCGTGCGCGGCACCGTCGAAGCAACGCCGCGGGGCGCCACGTCGTTTCATCCGCGACAGGCTGGCAGTGCCATGCATGAAGTGCAGTCGGCAGAGATGGCCGCTTTCCCGTCTTCATCAAAAATATGAGGAAACAATCGAAAGTGGCTGTAATAATTACTATTTTACGCTTCAGTATTGCAGTGCTGCATCGCGCTGCGAATAAACATCAACCCGTCTGATAGGGCTGCGAGACCACGCTCACGCCACCGGCGTGTCGTCTGGAGAAAACCCCAAGGAGCCTGTCAACGCCACACCATCGCCGACCCTTGGGAGCCGAGATCAAAGGTCGGCCAGCCGCGCCGCCAGATCGGCGATCCGGTCGCTGTCGGCGTTGGCGAAGGCCAGGCGCATCTCGGCGGCGCCCTTCGCATCGTCCCGGGGCCGGAACATGGTGCCGGGCAGCATCAGCACCCCGGCGCGGGCAAGCAGGTCGCGCGCCACATCGGGCGAGGGCGCGTCGAACGGGTGGCGCAGCCAGGCGAAATACGCTCCGCAGCCCTTCAATTCCCAGCCCGGCAGACCATCGAAGGCTGTGACCGCGGCGGCACGGCGGCGCAGGATCTCGGCCCGCTCGCCGGCCAGCCAGTCGTCCAGGTTCTGCAGCCCCCACAGCGCGCCCATCTGGCCGCTGCCGGGGGCACAGATGGTCACGGTATCGAGGAACTTCTCGATCTGCGCCAGCAGCGGCGCGGCCGCGACGATGGCGCCGACGCGATGCCCGGTCAGCCGGTACGCTTTTGAAAAGGAATAAAGATGAACCAGAACCTCGTCCCAGCCGGGCCGCG
>SKNG01000391.1 GCA_007120685.1 Paracoccaceae bacterium
CGGCCAGGGCATAGACCGCCAGCATGACCAGCCCGAAGCGGCGCCAGACCAGATAGCCCAGCAGGGCGATTGCCGCCCAGCCGGTGGCGAATTGCCAGGGCGCGATGCGGATGAAGAAGGCCTCCTGCCGGATCATCACATCCGCCCAGTCCCACAGTGCCCAGATCATGAACCCGGCCAGCGCAAGATGCAGCAGTATCCGGGCCAGTGGCTTCAGGCCGGTTTCGGGGGGTGCAGGGGTGGGGGTTGTGGCCGTGGCATCGGGCTGTGGCGCGGCGGGCTCGCCCAGCGCGAGGGTAAGAAAGCCGATGGTCGTGGCCAGACCGACGGCCAGCGCGGTGAACAGGGTGACGTCGAACACGCCGAAGGCTGCGCCATGCACGGCCAGCGCCGCCAGCGCCACGGCGCAGAGCTGAATCAGGACATTGGCAAACAGGCGCAGCACGCGCCGGAACGCATCCATCTTGACGTCTCCCCCTTGCATTTAGCGTGATGGACCAGACCCTGTCATGCATGTTATTTGTGCTCGCCGTGCCGGCAGGCGGCACGCTTGGGGCAATGGTGCGGCGCGATGACGGATTTGGGCAACCGTTCGCTGGAGCGCGGGCTGACCGTGCTGGAGGTGCTGACCCGGCCCGGCCCGGCCACGCTGGCCGAATTGCACCGCGCCACCGGCCTGCCGAAATCCAGCCTGCGGCGGCTGCTGGCCACGCTGATCGCGCGCGGGGTGGTGCATCGCTCGCGCCAGGACGGGCGCTATCGCAGCGTCATTGCCATGCCCGGGCCGGGGTTTGCGCCCGGCGCCGGACAGGAAGCCCGGTTCGTCACCCTGGCCTGGCCGCACATGCAGGCCCTGACCCTGCAGATCGGCTGGCCCAGCGATCTGCAGGTGCCGCGCGCCCGCGCCATGCAACTGATCGAAAGCGCCCGCTCGCTGACGCCCTACAAGCTGTGGCAGGGGCGTATCGGCACGCTGATCAACATGTTCGGCGCGGCCTCTGGCCGGGCCTATCTGTCCGCCCTGCCCGGGGACGAGGCGCTGGCGCTCTTCGATCAGCTTGCCGACGATCCGGTGCTGGGGCCGGGGCGGTTCCGGCTGGACCGGGACAGCTTTCTGGCCATGCTGGCCGAGGCACGCGCGCGGGGCTATGCGCTGCGCCAGCCAGGCTATGGCGGCGAGATCCTGGCCCATGACCAGCTAGCCGCGCTGTCGGTGCCGATCCGGTTCCGGGGTCGGCCGGCGGGCACCATCAACACCACCTGGCTGCGTGACTCGCTGACGGCGGACCGCTTCGCCGCGCGCTTCCTGCCGGCGGTCAGCCTGTGCCGCGACCGGATAGAACAGGCGCTGGCACAGGCGGCGGCTTGATGCCGTGCCCGGTCGGATCGCTTCGGCCGGTGCGGAGTGACGCGCCTTCGAAGGCGCGTGCAAACGGGCTTTCCAAAGCCCGTTTTCCGCCGGTGCCCGTGCGGCCCGGGCCCATCAACCTGATTTCGCATCAGGCAATGGGCTGCGCGGACTGATCGCGCGCCAGCCCGCCGGATCAGCCTTCCGGCACCAGCGCCAGCACCCGAAGCGGGCTGCCGGTGCCCTTTTCTATCTTCAGCGGCGGCACGATCAGGATTGCCCCCTTCGGCGGCAACTGGTCCAGATTGCACAGGCTGGCCAGCCCGAAACAGTTGTCGCGGTGCAAGTAGTTATGCGCGGGATAGGGCGGGCTGAAGGCGCCGGCCATGCCCGCATCCGTGCCCACGCATTGCGTGCCCCAGCCGACGATGCCGCGGCCGAGCAGATAGTCGATGCAATCCGGCGAAGGCCCGGGCGAATGCGAGCCGTCCTCGTTCGGGTCGGGGTCGGGGTTCAGGAACAGCTCCGCATCATGCATCCGCCGGTCCCAGTCGGTGCGCATGACCACCCATTCGCCGGGGTTGATGGCGCCGTGCCTGGCCTCCCACGCCTTCACCGCCTCGGCGGTCAGCAGGAAATCCGGGTCGGCGGCGGCCTGGGCCGAGCAGTCGATCACATTGACCGGGGCGATCAGGCGCTGCACGTCCAGCGTGTCGGTATAGCCATCGGCGAAATCCCGGCCGGTCAGCCAGTGGTGCGGCGCGTCGAAATGGGTGCCGCTGTGCTCACCCAGTTTCAGCCAGTTCCAGGCAAAGAACGGCCCGTCGGCATCGTATTCGCTGATCTTGTGGATCGTCACCGGCGGCGTGTTCTTCGCCATATCCTCGGGCAGCCGCAACAGCGGGGTTCGCGGCCCCAGCGGCGCGGTGCAGTCCACGATTCGGATGCCGCCCGAAAGCAGCCCCGCGCCAAGATTGTCCAACACCGCCGCCGGCCTGTCCGCGCCGGCCGGCGCCGCCCCGCGCCCGGCAAAGCGCGCCCTGCGGCGCTGCATCACCTGTTGCGCGATGTCGAAGACGGCATCGATGGCCGCGTCATCGGTCACGATCCCGGGCGAGAGCCGCAGGATATCGCCCCGGCAATCGACCGAATAGCCCTCTACCCCCAGCGCGCCGACCAGGGCCGCGGCCTCGGCCTTGTCGGGCATGCGCAGCATGCAGGCGCCGCCGCGCCGGTCGGCCTTACGCGGGGACAGCAGCGGCAGGTCCATCGCATCGGCACGGGCGATGATGCGGTCCACCATGGCGCGGTTGCGCGCCGCGATGGCGCCCTGATCCTGCGCCGTGAACCAGCGCAGCGCCGGCAGGCTGGCTATCGCCGCCACCGAACCGGGCGTGCCGGTATCAAAACGGCGGATATCCGGGGCATAGGCGAACTTGTCCAGATCCCAGGAAAACGGATTGTTCTGGGAAAACCAGCCGCGGATTTCGGGCTGCAGTTCCGGGATCAGGGCCTTGTCGGCATAAAGAACACCGGCGCCGGGTGTGCCGCAAAGCCATTTCAGGCTGGTCGAGATCACGAAATCGATCTTCGGCGCCATCACGTCAAAGGGCAGCAGGCCGGCCGCCTGGGTGATGTCGGCCACCATCAGGCTGCCCATGTCCCGGCCATGCGCGACCATCGCGGGATAGTCCATGCGGGCCGAGGCCGTGGAGGTGACCCAGGTCAGCAGCGCCAGCGCCACCTCGCGGTCCCATGCGGCGATGAAATCCTCGGTCTCCACCCAGGCCTTGCCGGGGCTGCGCGGCACGGTCTTCAGGGTGAAACCGATCTTCGGCGCCAGCCCGGCCAGCAGGAAATGCAGCGAGGGGAAGCAATCCTCGCCCACCAGCACCGTGCGGCCCTTCAGCCAGCCCTCGGGCATGGCGCGGACCAGCCTGTGCAACGCCTCGGTGACGTTGTCGACATGGGTGACGGACCCTTTCGGCGCGTTGATCAGCCGCCCCCAGGCCTGGCAGAAATCCTGCCGCTTGCGCAGGACATAGCCCCATTGGCGGTCATCGGGCGCCGACCAGACGGCAGAGAAATCGGCCATGGCGGCGGCCATGTCGGCCTCCTTGCCGGGGTAGAGGCCGATGGAGTGATAGAGGAAATAACCGCCGGGATCGGTATTGCGCAGCATGATCTGTCCTTGTCGTGTCAGATACCAAGTGTATGCCAACCGGCGGAAAATCCCAGAGCGCGTGACCAGCCACAGGCTGAAATCCGGCACCGCGGCAAACAGGCCGAGACCCGGCGGCGGGAACACCAGCGCCTCTTCCCGGTTCCCGGCGGCGCCAGTCCTGGGCACGACCCCTAGCGACCCTCTGTCTTCGCCGCAATCGCTTCGGCAAGCGCCTCGGGCGCGTGGGCCGCGTCAACATGTGTCCAGTCGATCCGGCCCAGATCATAACCAAGCTGCGCCTCCAGAACCGCCAGCGTCGCGTCCGACGGCCCGCCCCGGCGCGCCGCCACCCGCGCGCGCAGCAGCGCCGCCGGGGCATCGAGCCAGACGCCGTGGAAGGGAACGCCCGCTAACCTGGCTGCCGCCGCAATCCTCTCGCGTTCGTCAGGCCGGGCGAATACCGCATCCGTCACCACGCTGACGCCAGCCGCCGCCAGGCCCTGCGCCCGTTCGATCATCGCCCGATAGACCTGTTCCGATACCTCCGGCCGGTAGGCCTCGGGCGGCAGGCGCGTCTGCGGGGTGACGCCATAGAGCGCCTTGCGCAGGCGGTCGCTGGACAGGTAGCGCGCGCCAGCGCCGGCGCCGACCCGCGCCGCCAGCATCTGGGCAACCGTGGACTTGCCCGAACCCGACAGCCCGCCAACCGCCATGACCACGGCAGGACGAGGCCGCAACAGCCGGCGCGCCAGGTCGAAATAGGCGCGGGCCTCGGTGCGGCGGGCCGGCGTGTCGCCGCCCGTATCGATCGCCGTTGCTGTCACATGGGCGCGCACCGCAGCGCGCAGGGCCATGAAGAACGGCACAAGCGGCATGCCGCCCTCGTCGCCGGTCTGGTCAAGGTAGCGATTCAGCACCCGGTTGGCGAAAGCCGGTAACCCGCGATGCAGCAGGTCCATCAGCAGGAAGGCCAGATCATAGAGCAGGTCAACCGTTGCCAGCGCGTCGTTGAATTCGATGCAGTCGAAGATGACGGGCGCGTCATCGTCCAGAAAGATGTTGCGCAGATGCAGATCGCCATGCGCCAGACGCACCCGCCCGGCCGCCGCGCGCGCATCGAATTCCGCCTGCAACGCAGCCGCCGCCGTGCGAAAGGCGCTGTTAAGGCGCGCGATCTCGTCACGCGGGAACACCTTTGTCCCGGCCAGCGCTGCCTCGTTCACCGCCAGCACCTCGGCCACGCGGGCCGAGCCGGGACGATGGTCCGGCGGGCATTTGTCATGAAGGCGCGCGATCTCTGCTGCAAGCCGGTCGGCGAGCGGCATCGTCAGCGCGCCGCTCTGCGCCAGGCGGTCAAGCAGCATTGCCTGATCGAAGGCGCGCATTTCCACAACGGCATCGACCAGCGTGCCCGGCCCGTCGAAGGCCAGCCCATCGGGCGAGCGGGTGATGCGCCGCACGCCCAGATAATGCCGGGGCGCGGTGCGACGGTTCAGCTCGACCTCGCGCTGGCAGCAGGCCAGGCGCCGCTGCGGCGTGGAGAAATCGGCATAGGGCAGCGTCACGGCGCGCTTGAGCTTCCATGCCAGATCGTTGCCCACGAAAAGATCCGAGATATGGGTCTCGATCTCCTCGCCGCCGCCCCGCGCCGCCATGGCCCTTGCCAGAAAGGCCCGCGCCTCTTCCTGATCCTTCACCGCCATCGCGCCCCCTTGCCCGCGCGATAATGACAGCGAAGCGGGCGAACCGGAACCTTCGTCAGCATTCACGACGCTTATCCCGGCCCCCGGCCCGATAAGGGGCAGGCATGCGGTTGCAAGAGGACGGTCTGCCGATAACCGTACTCACGCGAATGCAGTTGGCAGGCTGTGTCAATCGATCAACCAGGTGTCGGCACATGCCGCAGAGTTCCCGGCGCTGGTGAGCCACTCGTAGACCAGCCGCGCACGCGTCGAGGTCTGATTGTGCAGCGTGACATGAAATTCTTCTTGCGGGGTGACCTTGTCCGGCAGCAATGCGACAAGCTGGCCCTTGTCCAGAAAAGGCTTCGCAAGCGCTACCCAGCCCAGCACTGCCCCCATGTCATCACGCGCAGCCTGAAGTGCAATCAGGTAGTTATTGACCCGATGGCTTTGCCGGATCTGCCCATGATAGCCGAGCGCGCGAAACCAACCCTGCCAGTCGGTCCAACCCGTAACCGGGGTATCGAAGTGAATAAGCGACACGCGGGCAAGATCGGCCAGGCAGCCGATCTGGTGGGTGCGGGCAAATGCAGGGCTGCCAAGTGCCATGAGGCGGTCACCAAACAGCACCCGAGCCACCCCGATGTCGCGTGGCAGAATGCCGTAGCGGATGCTCAGATCGCATTCCGCCGGTGCCTCGCCGGTATCGCTGACGATCTGCGCGACCGAGACATCGCCATGGCTTTTCCAGAATTCGGCCAGTTTCGGGGTCAGCCATAGCGAACTGACCGCCGTCGTCACCCAGATGGTCACAGAAGCGTTCTGGGCGCGGCGGCGCAACTGGTCGGTCGCCTCGGACATGCACTCGAACCCGCGCTGCAACGCGACCAGCAGATAAGCGCCGGTTTCGGTCAGGGTGACGCCGCGATGATGGCGCTGGAATAGCGGGCATTGCAGTTCGACCTCCAGCGCCTTGACCTGATGGCTGATCGCCGCCGATGTCACGTTCAGTTCCCGCGCGGCATGGGTGAAGCTGACATGGCGGGCAGCGGCCTCAAAGGCGACAAGCGCGCTCATGGCGGGCAGGCGGTAGGGGCGATTGAACAAGCTGACCTCATGAACGGGCGCGTTTTATTCGACATAGTAGCTGATAGGGGACAAACTGCCTAAGCCGAACTAAGCCATGCTGAATTTTTCTGCCATTGCCAGACACCGCCATCGTGCCGATGCTCAAGCCTGCCATAACCCGCGCGAGGCCCGACATGCTGCAAGACGCCCTTGACGCCCGCGTTCAACCCGCTGCGCCCCCTGCGCGGCGCAGTCGCAAGGCCCGCAGCCCCCGAAGCGCCGAGGCCGGGCAGAACCTGCATCTGCGCAGCCCTTTCATCACGCGACGCATCCCGACCTATGATCTTCTGGATGACGAGGCCCTGACCCGGATCGAGGCCACGGCGGATCGCATCTTGGCCGAAATCGGCATTGAATTGCGCGATGACGCCGAAGCCATGCGCCTGTATCGCGATGCGGGGGCCGATGTATCGCATGTCTCGGGCGAGCAATGGCGCATAAGGTTCGAACCGGGGATGCTGCGTGAGCTGCTGCGCACGGCGCCCGCGCGCTTTACCCAACATGCCCGCAACCCTGCCAACACGGTCGAGATTGGCGGCGATGCGATGGTCTTCGCGCCCGCTTATGGCTCGCCCTTCGTGATGGATCTGGATCAGGGGCGGCGCTACGGCACGATTGCGGATTTCGAGAACCTGATCCGGCTGGCGCAATCCTCGCCCTGGCTGCACCATTCGGGCGGCACCATCTGCGAGCCGACCGATGTGCCGGTCAACAAGCGCCATCTGGATATGGTCCATGCGCATATGCGCCTGTCGGATCGCGCGTTCCTCGGCTCGATTACTGCGCCCGAACGCGCCGCCGATTCGATAGAGATGTGTCGCATCCTGTTCGGCGCGGATTTCGTGGACCGCAACTGCGTGATCATGGGCAATTTCAACACCACCTCGCCCCTTGTGCTGGACGGGGTGACAACGGCGGGCATCCGCACCTATGCCGCCGCCGGGCAGGGGTCGATCCACCTGCCGTTCCTGCTGGGGGGTGCGGTGTCGCCGCTGACCATGGCAGGCGCCGTGGCGCAATGCCTGGCTGAATCCATGGCCTCCTGTGCGCTGGCGCAGCTTGTCCGCCCGGGTGCGCCGGTGGTGCTGGGGTCGTTCCTGTCGTCGATGTCGCTGCGCACGGGCTCGCCCACTTTCGGCACGCCGGAACCCGCACTGGGGTCGCCGGTGATGGGCCAGCTTGCGCGGCGGCTGAAGCTGCCCCTGCGCTGCGCGGGCAATTTCGCCACCTCGAAAGCCCCGGACGGGCAGGCAATGCAGCAGGGCATGATGTCGATGATGTCGGCGGTGCAGGGGGGCGCCAACTATATCCTGCATGCCGCGGGCTTCGTCGATGGGCTGCTGTCCATGTCCTACGAGAAGATGATCATGGACATGGACATTTGCGGCGCGCTGCATGCCTATCTGGCGGGGCTGGAAGTCAGCGACGACACGCTGGCCTTTGACGCGCTGGCGCAGAACGGCCCCGGCGAGCATCTGTTCGGCACCGACCACACCCTGCGCCATTACCAGACCGCCTATTGGGATAGCGGCTTCAACGATGATCGCCCCTATGAAACATGGGAAGAGACCGGCAGTGTTGACGCGAGCGCGCGCGCCAACCAGCGCTGGAAGGATGTGCTGGCGCGCTTCGAGCCGCCGCCCATGGATGCGGGCGTGGCCGAGGCGCTGGCCGATTTCGTTGCGCGCAAAAAGGCCGAGATGCCCGATGCGTGGTATTGATACGAGATCCGGTTGATTGGCTCGGGTCGCATGCGCAATGGCGAAGAACGGGCTTTCGAAAGCCCGTTCGCACGCGCCTTCGAAGGCGCGTCACCCCGCCCCCCGCGCCTGCCGA
>SKNG01000293.1 GCA_007120685.1 Paracoccaceae bacterium
TAAGCCCAAACAATTGTTTGGTCAATCAGGATACTGCGCCGCGCGTGCCCTTTCATGCCCCGCCGCCGGTCAGCAGGATCTTGCCGTCGCGCCCTTCCCGCGCGGCGCTTTGAACCGCGCCGGCGATATCGGTCAGGGGGAAGCGCGCCTCGACCTTTGCGCCAATCACGCCCTTGGCCAGATGGTCCGTCAGCCGGTCGAACAGCGCCTGGATCCGCTCTGGCGGGGTGTTGGCGAACCAGTCAGCCAGCCAGAAGCCGCGCAGGGTAAGGCCGCGAAACACCAGATCATGCGCGCTCAGCCGGGGTGCGGCGCCGGAAAGCAGGCCATAGGTCACCACCGTTCCGCCATCGGCCAGCATGCCGCCCAACCGCTCGGTTGCCGCACCGCCCACCGCGTCCAGCGCCAGCCGGGCCTGCGCGCCGTCCGGCAGCGCCGGGACCGGCCCCGTGCCGTCATCGACCAATACCGCCGCCGCGCCCAGGCTGCGCGGCAGCGTCGCTGCGCCTTCGCGCCGTACGATGGCGGCGACATTCACCCCCATTGTGCCGGCCAGGCGCAGCACATTCTGGCCCAGCGCCGAATTCCCCGCATTCATCACCACCCAGTCGCCGGGCGACAGGCTGACCAATTCTTCCAGCATCACCAGCGCAGTGGCCGGATTGGCTTTCAGCATGGCGGCCTGATCGGGGTCGGCATCGGCGGGCAGGGGCACGACGAAGGGCGCCTTCAGCACCCGGTGGCTGCGCCAGTTGGCCGTGGGTGCCGGCATGGCCAGATCACCGGGCGCCAGGCCGCGGACGCCGGCGCCGACGGCCAGCACGCGGCCCATCCCCTCGGCCCCCGGGGTGAAGGGCGCGGAGGGCTGATGGCCATAGCGGCCCTCAAGCAGCAGCAGGTCAGCGGGGTTGATGGTCATGCGCAGCATTTCCAGCAGCACCTCGCCCTCGCCCGGGGCGCGCAATGGCTCTTCGACAAGCTGCAGATCGGCAAGCCCGGTGCCCCCGGCGCGGGCGACCAGGCAGGTTTGCGGCAACGTGGCAGGGTTATCGGTCATGGCTTCTTTTTCCTGGTCAAGATCAAGCAAGCGATTGTTTGTCGTTTCGGGATCGAGATAAAGCTGGTAGAGCCCTTGCAGGACAGGGCAAGCCTGCGGAATGCGCAGAGAAGGGGAACGGATGGCCAGCGGCGAAGGCCAGGGCGTGACACCGGCAAGCGAGACAGTGGCCGACGAGACAGCGGACACTGCCGCCGGGCAAAGCCGCCGCGACGAAGTGCTTGACCGCGCGGGCGAGCTGATGGCTGCCAAGGGCTATGACGGCACCTCGATGCGCGACATCGCGCGCGCGGTGGGCATGCTGCCCGGTTCGCTTTACTATCACTTCCCGTCTAAAGAGGCGCTTTTCCTGGCGCTGCATGACCGCATGGTGGAGACGATGCAGACCCGCGTCGATGCGGCGCTGAGCGCGCCTACCGATCCCTGGGACCGGCTGGAGGCCGCCTGCGTGGCCCATGTCGAAGGGCTGATCGATACCGGCAATCTGGTCGCCATCGTCTCGCCCGGGTTCCTGAACGAGCGCGACGCGATCAGCGCCAGCATCCGCGAGGAACGCAGCAGGTATGAGCAGCGCTTCCGCGATCTGGTCGGCGCCTTGCCGCTGCCTGCGGGTGTGGACCGGCGGGTGTTGCGGTTGCATCTGTTCGGCGCGCTGAACTGGGTGCCGACATGGTTCGACCCGGGCGGCAGTCTGACCCCCGGCCAGATCGCGCGGCAGATTTTCAACGTGTTTCGCGCGGCCTACCTGCCCGCAAAGGGCTGAGAGCGGCGGAAGCCGGGGCCAAGGTCGGAGCCCGATCCGGCGCCAGGCAGACGTGCCGCGCCAAGCGATCTGACGGGCGCAGATCATGGGTCGCGGATATCGCGGTTTTCGGCATTCATGCGGGCCATCAGGGCAATGGCCTCTGGCTGGACCATCAGGTCGCAGAAAAGCGTCCGTTCGCTGGCCAGCGCGGCGCCGTGCAGGGCCGCATCGCGCCCGGCCACGCGCAGCAGGTGCTTGACATGCGCCAGCGCCGCCGGCGGCAGGGCGGAAAGCTGGCGGGCAACCGTCAACCCCGCCTCCAGCGCCGGGCCGTCGCTGAGCCGCCCGACCAGCCCCACCGCCGCAGCCTGTTCCGGAGGCAGCGTGGTGCCGGTCAGGATCAGTTCCAGCGCGCGCGCCTGCCCCACCAGCCCGGCCAGCCGCTGCGTGCCCCCGGCACCGGGCAGGATGCCCAGCTTCACCTCTGGCAGGCCGATCGGATAATCGCCCGCCTGCGCGATGCGGATGTCACAGGCCAGCGCCAGTTCATACCCGCCCCCCATCGCCGCGCCGTTAATGGCGGCGATGAAGGGCAGGGGGTGCGCCTCGATCCGCCGCAGGCAGGCATGCAGGCGGGGCTCGGGCACCGGGCGGTCGGGGTGAAAACTCATCCCGCGCGCCGCCATCGCCCGCGCGCGCTTTTCCAAAATGCGCACATCGTAATGGCGGATGAAGACGCCCTCATCGGCGCCGGTCAGCACAACCGCGCGTGGCCCGTCGCCCGCGTCCATGGCCGCGTCGATTGCGTCCAGCGCCGCGGCGAGGCCCGTCTCGGTGCCTTCGTCCATGTAGCCCTCGGGCGGGTTGGAGAAACGCAACACCGCCACCGGCCCGTCATGGTCCAGCAGAACCTGCCCGGTATCCGGCCCGCTCATGCCTTTGCCTTTCGCATTTCCGCCTTCTGCGCCCGCAGATCATGCGCGCCCGCGCAAGGGTCGGCGCCGGGTTCGAACAGGCGGTGTTTCTGCACCTTCTCGGTGCCGGTGACCGGCAGATTGTCGCGAAAGGCGATCCAGCCGGGCAGCTTGTAATAGGCCAGCCTGTCACGCCCGAAGGCCAGGATACGGGCGGCGGTGTCGGCATCGGGGGCGGCGCCGGGGGCGGGGACGATCACCGCCATCACCTCTTCATCGCGCATCGGGTCCGGCACCGACAGCACCGCTACGCGGCCCACATCCGCGCAGTCGATCAGCGCATCCTCCACCTCGGCGGCCGAGATATTCTCGCCCGAGCGGCGGATCAGGTTCTTCGCGCGTTCGACGAAATACAGCATCCCGTCCTCGGCCTGCGTGACCACATCGCCGGTATGGAACCAGCCGCCGCGCCAGGCCTCTTCCGTGGCCTGCGGGTTCTTCAGATAACCGCGAAAGAAGCCTGCGCGAGGGTCCGGGCCGGGGGCACGCACGACCAGTTCGCCGGGGCTGCCGCGCGGCACTTCCTGCCCGTCATCATCCACCACCATCGCCTCCATATGCCCCGGCATGGGCCGGCCGAAGGCGCGGGTATGGGGCTGGCGGGGCGCGTGGCAATCGGCCAGAAAGCGGCCGGTCTCGGTCATGCCCCAGACCTCGACCATGGGAAAGCCGAAGCGATCCTCGAAAGCCTGATGCAGCGCCGGGTCCAGCCCCGCGCCCAGGCCATAGCGCAGCCCGTGGGCGCGGTCCTGCGGGCCGGGGGGCGCCTTCATCAGCACCGGCGGGATGATGCCCAGATAATGCATCGCCGTGGCGCGGGTGGCGGCGATGTCGGCCCAGAAACTGTCGGCGTGAAAGCGGTCCGGCACGATCAGGCAGACGCCCCTGAGCAGCGCCAGCGCCAGCGTGTTGATGCCGGCATTGACGTGGAAATAGGGCAGCGGCACGAAGATCCGCTCCGCCCCCTCGCGCACCGTCAGCGCCCCGCCGTGTTCGGCGTAGCAGCGCCCTACGGCAAAGGCATAGGCGTTGTCGATGATCGCGCCCTTGGGCCGGGCGGTGGTGCCGGAGGTATAGATAAGCGCGATTTCGCTGCGCAGGTCCGGGGCGTCACTGCCCGCCGGGCGGGGCGGCGGTGGCGGGGCAAAGGCGCCCGCGTCGCTGGCGTCGTCCGATGCCAGCACCGGCAGACTGCCCGCGGCGCTGACTTTTTCCACATGCCAGGGCAGGGCAAGCGCGATATCGGCCTGCGAGTGCGCCAGCAGGTATTCCAGTTCCGGCGGCAGGTAATAGGGGTTGACCGGCACCTGGATGACCCCCAGCCGGTTGAGCGCCAGAAAATGCAGGACATGCGCCGGGTGGTTGTCCAGCGCCAGCGCCACGCGGTGGCCCGGCCCCCAGCCCGCGGCGGCCCAGGCATCGGCCAGCGCATCGACGGCGGCAAGGGCCTGGGCGAAACTGATCTCGGCGCCCTGCGGCAGATAGGGACGGTGGGCGCGCTGCGGGACGGCCAGAAACCCGCCATCGGGCCAGCGCGCGGCGGCGGCGGTGAGGGCGTCATACAAGGTCTGCATCACGCGCGCTCGATCAGCATGGCCATGCCCTGACCGGCGCCCAAGCACATTGACAGCACCGCGCGGCGCCCGCCGGTGTCTTCAAGGTGCTGCATCGCGTTCAGCGCCATGCGCACCCCGGTCACGCCCGGCGGATGGCCCAGGCTGATGCCGCCGCCATAGGGGTTATGCAGGTCGCGCGGGATGCCAAGCTCGCGCTCGGCATGGATGTTGACGGCGGCGAAAGCCTCGTTGATCTCGAACACATCGATATCGCCGACGCCCAGCCCGTTGCGCGCCAGCAACTGCCCGATCGCGGGCACCGGGCCGTGGCCCATGATGCGCGGCGGCACGCCGACCACATGCCAGTCGATAATGCGCGCACGCGGCGCCAGTCCCTGCGCCTCGACCGCCGCGCGTTCGCCCACCAGCACGAAAGCGGCGGCGTCATTGACGGTGGAGGCATTGCCCGCCGTCACCACCCCGCCCTGCCGGAATACGGGGCGCAGGCTGGCCAGCTTTTCCGGCGTGGCGTCGCGGCGGATGCACTCATCCGTGTCGAACACCGCCTCGCCGCCCTTGACCGGCACCTTTACCGGCACGATCTGCCGCGCCAGGAAGCCCGATTGCTGCGCGGCAAGGGCGCGGGCCTGACTCATCGCGCCCCATTCGTCCATCGCCGCGCGCTGATGGCCGAAATCCTCGGCAAGATTCTCGGCCGTCTCGCCCATGTATTCCTGGCTGAAGGGGCAGCGATAGGCCCAGTCCAGCATGTCCTCCATCATCTGCCCGCCGCGCGGCAGCCCGCCGCGCAGCCCCACCACGGAATGCGGCGCGCGCGAATAGCTTTCGCCGCCCCCCGCCATGGCCAGCCGCGAATGGCCAGTCGCCACCTGCTGCGCGGCCGACAGGATCGCCTGCAGGCCCGAGGCACAGGCCCGCACCACCCCCAGCGCGCCGGCCTCTTCCGGCAGGCCGGCGCGGATGCCGACGACGCGCGCGGCGAACAGGCTGTCGCGGTCCGAGGGCACGGTGGTGGTAAAGACCATATGATCCACGGCCCCCGGCGCCACCCCGTCGCGCGCCAGCACGCCCGCCGCCACCTGCCCGGCCAGCGCCGTCATCTCCAGCCCCGACAGTCCGCCTAGAAACGCGCCAAGCCCGGAGCGCCCGCCCCCGGCGATGACAACATCCGCCATGCATTTCCCCCCTGATCCGCGTTCAGTCTATCCGCACCGGCATCACCCGCGGTCCGCGCATGATGATGGTTGCGTGCCAGTCGATATCGCCTGCCAGCCGCAGCCCCGGAAAGCGGCGCACCAGTTCGGGGAAGGCGACCTCGCCCTCCAGCCGGGCCAGCGCCGCGCCCATGCAGAAATGCGGGCCATAGCCGAAGGTAAGATGCTTGTTCGGGCTGCGGGTGATGTCAAAGCGCTGCGGGTCATCAAAGACCGCCGGATCCATGTTGGCGGCGTTTAGCATGGCGAAAACCCGCTCGCCCGGGGCCAGCGTCTTGCCGTGGATCTGATGCTTTTCCGCCACCACGCGCGCCATCGACCCCGAGGGGCCGTCAAGGCGCAGACATTCCTCGACCGCGCTGCGCGCAAGGCCCGGGTCGGCGGCCAGGGCCTGCGCGGCATCGGGGTTGGCGATGAATTTCGCCATGCCGCCGGCCAGCAGGTTGGTCGTGGTCTCATGCCCGCCGAACATGACCAGCATGCAGGCGGCGATCAACTCGTCCTCGCTCAGTGCGTCATCGTCGTCGCGCGCGGCGATGAAGGCGGAAATCAGATCGTCGCGCGGCGCGGCGCGGCGCTGGGCGATCAGATCGCGGAACAGCGCGGCCATCTCGCGCGCGCCCTCGGCGGCGCGTTCGTATTTGTCCGGCGCGTTGCGGGCCGAGCCGATGAAAAGCTGCATCCGGTCAGAGCAGGATTTCAGGTGGAACATCTGCGCGCGCGGCACCCCCAGCAGGTCCATGATGACAAAGGCCGGCAGTTGCATGGCGAAGTCGTTGACGAAATCGAAGGTCTCACCGCGCGGCAGTCCGTCGGCGAGGGTGTCCACTGCCTCCTGCACCGAAGGGCGCAGGTTCTCGACGGCGCGCATGGTGAACGCTTTCGCCATGAGCTGGCGAAGGCGGGTGTGCTCCGGCGGGTCACGGAAGACCAGCCACAACGTCAGATAGCGCATGAAATCGGCCAGGGTGGCGCGGTCATCCGCCGCCAGTGATTCGTAGAAGGGCCGGATACGGTCAACCGACATGCTGGGCGCCGAGAGGCAGCGTTTCACATCGTCATAGCGTGTCAGGATCCAGGCCTTTACCGCCGGACTCCAATGCGCGGGATCGTCGCGCTGCAGGGCCAGCAGCACCGGATACGGGTCGGACACGGTCTCGGAAGCGGACGGGTCATAGTCCAGGCCCCCGCTGCGCTGTGCGCCAGATGTCGCCATCGTCAACCTCTCCCTTTTCGTCGATTGGCGGGGTTCGGGGCGCCCTGCGGTTGCCCAGAAAAGCCAATCAATCGTTTGGTTGACTATTTCAGATATTCCGGCATTGTCCAGTGTCATGGCGCAAGTCACGGCACGAACCTGTGGGAGGGGGCTTGCCGCCAACATCAGATGCGCCTTAGGGGAGGAAGAACATGACACTGAAAAGACGCAGTTTTCTGGCGGCAACGGCGGCGGCGCCCGCTGCCCTGGCCGCGCCGGCGCTGGCCAGCAACCGGCGCACCCTGCAGATGGTGATGAGCTGGTCGCACAATCTGCCGGGCCTCGCGGTCATCGCCTATGATTTCGCGCGCTTCACCGAAGCCCTGACCGATGGCGAGGTGACGGTCGATGTGGCCGCGGCGGGCGAACTGGTCGGCCCGCTGGAGGTGTTTGACGCTGTGGGCTCTGGCGCGGCGGATTGCTACCATTCCACGCCGATCTACCTGGCCGGTCAGTGGCGGGCCTCGGCCTTTTTTGGGCAGGTGCCCTTTGGCCTGACCGCGCTGGAGCATATGGGCTGGATGTATCACGGCGGCGGGCAGGACCTGCAGCACCGCCATTTCCGGGATCTTTTCAACCTTATCTGCTTCACCGCCGGGCAGACCGGCATCCAGATGGGCGGCTGGTTCAACCGCGAGATCAACAGCCTGGAGGATTTCCGCGGCCTGACCATGCGCATGCCGGGCCTGGCGGGCGAGGTGATGCGCCGGGTGGGCGTCAACGCCATGATGATCCCCGCGCAGGAAATCTTCCCCGCACTGCAGGCCGGCACGATCGACGCCACCGCGTTGCAGGGGCCCTGGCTGGACACGGTCTCTGGCTTCCAGCAGCATGCGCGCTACTACTACGCGCCCGGCTGGCAGGAGGTGAATTCCGCCGGCGAGGTCGGTTTCAACGCCGATCTGTGGGACGAGCTGCCGGACCGCCACAAGGCCGCGATGGAGCGCGCCATTCAGGCCGCGAATTCGATCAATTGCGGCGCCTGGGCCTATAACAACGCGATCTTCTTCGAGACCCTGCGCAATGAGCACGATGTCGATGTGCGCGTCTTCCCCGATGACGTGATCGACGCGCTGGCCACGGCCTCGAACGATCTGCTGGTCGAGATCGGGCAGGATGACGAGCGCGCGGCCGAGGTGTTCGAAAGCTACGACACCTTCTTCCGGCAGGTGGCGACCTATTCGGTGGCCACCGAGGTGCCGTTCTTCAAGGCCCGCGAGCGGCAGATGGCGCGGATCTGAGCCGCGTCACCTGAGTGGATGACGCCCGGGCAGGCGGCGGAGCGGGGAAACGGACCCGCCCCGCCGCATCGGGTGAAGGGGCCGGGCAGGGGCGCATAACGCAGGGGGCCGCGCGCGCATGGAAAGCGTGATCCGGGTGATCGACGGGGTGACGGCCGCGCTGGGCCGGGTGCTGGCGCTGGCGCTCTTGCCGCTGGTGGCGCTGGTCTTTGCCAATGTCGTGCTGCGCTATGTCTTCGGCGCGGGGTCGCTGTGGATGCAGGAGGCGGTGATCTACTGCTTCGTCATCCTGATGACCGGGCTTTCGGGCTGGGCGCTGCAGACGGGCGAGCATGTGCGCGTCGATATCCTGTATTCCGCGCTGCGCCCGCGCTGGCAGGGGGTGATCGACCTGGGCGGGACGCTCGTGCTGATGGGGCCGTTCCTGTGGGTGATGTGGGACCGCGCGCTGCCCTATGTGCAGCGCTCCTGGCGGATGGGCGAGCGGTCGATAGAAACTTCGGGCATTCCGCTGGTCTGGCTGCTGAAGACCATGCTGCTGGTCTTCGTGCTGGTGACCGCGCTGGCCGCCTTCGGTTTCGCACTGCGCGCTGTGCAGAAGATCCGCTACAACCGCCACCCGGACATGGCCGACCCGGACAAGGCCCGATGAGCGGGGTTTTCACCGAGTATCTGGCGCTGGTGATGTTCGGCGTCACCATCCTGGTGATGATGCTGGGCTTCCCCGTGGCCTTTACCCTGGCCGGTCTGGCACTGGGCTTTGCCTGGATTGGGGCGGAACTGGGCGTTTTCCGCATCGCGCAGCTGAACTTCCTGCCGCAGCGGGTCTGGTCCATCGTCACCAATTCGGTGATCGTGGCGGCGCCCCTGTTCATCTTCATGGGGCTGGTGCTGGAACGCGCCCGCCTGGCCGAGGACATGCTGATCGCCATGGCGCGCCTCTTCGGCCCCCGCCCCGGCGGGTTTCTGATCGCCACCAGCGTGGTGGGGGCGCTGATGGCGGCCTCGACCGGCATCGTCGGGGCGACGGTGGTGACGATGGGGCTGCTGGCGCTGCCGGTGATGATGCGCCATGGCTACAACGCCGCCGCCGCCTGCGGGGCGATCTGCGCCGCGGGCACCTTGGGCCAGATCATCCCGCCCTCGATCGTGCTGGTGTTTCTGGGCGATTTCCTGACGCTGGCCAACCAGCAGGCCAACCTGGCACTGGGCACGCCGACGGCCCGGTCGGTGGGGGTGACGGATCTGTTTGCCGGGGCGCTGGTGCCGGGGCTGATGCTGGTGGGCCTTTACATCCTGTTGCAACTGGCCGTGGCCTTCACCACCCCGGCCAAGGCCCCGCCGGTGCCGGCCGAGGCCATCGCCGCGGGCAGCGGCGAGAGCGAGGCGCGGCTTCTGCTGCGCGCCCTGGTGGCGCCGGTCCTGCTGATCGTGGCGGTGCTGGGCTCTATCCTGGGCGGCGTCGCCACCCCGACCGAGGCCGCGGGCGTGGGCGCCGTGGGTGCGCTGATGCTGGCCGGCTGGAAACGTGCGCCGCATCTGCGCTGGGTCTTCGTGGCGGGGCTGCTGGCCGCGGGCGGGGTGCTGGTGCTGATCGCGGGCTTCGACCTGCGCCTGGGCCGGTCGGCCCCCCCGCTGACCGACAGGCTGGCGGTGGTGGCGGCGATGGGGCTGGTGGCGGTGATGGGTGCCGCGCTGCTGACCGCCGCTTTTGTGACCTTCCGCGCGGGCGATCTGATGAATGTCACATTCCGCACCGCCCGCATCACGGCGATGATCTTTACCGTGCTGATCGGCGCCACGCTTTTCACGCTGGTCTTTCGCGGTCTGGGCGGCGAGGCGCTGATCCGTGATTTCCTCGCCTCGCTGCCCGGCGGGCTGACCGGGGCGATGCTGTTCACCATGGTGCTGATGTTCGTCCTCGGCTTCTTCCTGGATTTTCTGGAGATCATCTTCATCCTGGTGCCCATCCTGTGCCCGGCGCTGATCATTCTGGGCGCCGATCCGGTCTGGCTGGGGGTGATGATCGCCGTGAACCTGCAGACCAGCTTCCTGACCCCACCCTTCGGCTTTGCGCTTTTCTACCTGCGCGGGGTCGCCCCGCCGGGCGTGCACACACTGGATATCTGGCGCGGTGTCCTGCCCTATATCGGCCTGCAACTGGCCGCCCTTGCCCTGATCGCCGCCTTTCCGGCGCTCGCCACCTGGCTGCCGGGCCGGCTGTGAATGCCGTGCCCCTTGACCCGTTTTGACCGACAAGGAGACCATCATGCGCGAAGTCTATGTCCTGGCCACCAGTTGCACCGCCTTCGGCAAGCGCCCCGATGACAGCTTCCATGCCCTGACGCGCGAGGCCTATCTGGATGTCCTGCGCGATGCCGGGCTGCAGAACGGCGACGATATCGGCATGGCCTGGTTCGGTAACTGCGGAATGGGCACATTCGGGCAGCGCAATATCCGCGGGCAGGTCTGCTTCACGCCGCTGGTGCGCGAGGGGCTGTTTCCGGAACGTGTGGGCATGATCAATGTCGAAGGGGGCTGCGCCACGGCCTCGATGGCGTTTCACGGCGCCTGGAAGGACGTGATGTCCGGCGATTGCGAACTCTCGCTGGCCATCGGCGTGGAAAAGACCTTCGTGCCGGGCGATCCGTCCCGCGTGCAGGAAATCTACGCCGGCGGGATCGACCAGCTGACGCCGGAGGAATGGCACGAATACTATGCCCGGTGCGGGCGGGAGGCCGGCAAGCCCTTCGAGCCCGGCTCCGGCACCATCTTCATGGATACCTACGCCATGCAGGCCGCCTGGCACATGAAGCACCATGGCACCACGCGCGAGCAGATCGCCTTGGCGGCATCAAAGAACCACCATCACGGCTCGCTGAACCCCAAGGCGCAATACCGGTTCGAGGTCTCGCCGGAAGAGGCGCTGGCCGACCGTGAAATCTCCTGGCCACTGACCCGGTCGATGTGCGCGCCCATCGGCGACGGGGCGGCGGCGGCGCTGTTGTGTTCGGGCGACTTCCTGCGCGCCCAGCCGCAGGCGGTGCAGGACCGGGCGATCAGGGTCCGCGCCAGCGTCCTGACCGGTGGCAAGTATCGCAAGCCCGAAGAGCCCGGCCTGTCGCGCGTCGCCGCCCAACGCGCCTATGCCGCGTCCGGGCTGTGCGCGGATGACGTGGACCTGGCCGAGGTGCATGACGCCACCAGCTTTTGCGAGATCTACCAGGCAGAGATGCTGGGCTTTTGCCCGGATGGGCAGGGCGGCGCCTATGTCGCATCCGGCGCCACGGCGCTGGGCGGGGCGCGGCCGATCAACCTGTCCGGCGGGCTGGTGTCAAAGGGCCATCCGGTGGGCGCGACGGGGCTGTCGATGATCCACGAACTGGCCCTGCAACTACGCGGCGAGGGCGGCGCGCGGCAGGCCGAAAAGGCCCGGATTGCACTGGCCGAGAACGGCGGCGGCGTGATCGGATTCGACGAGGCCGCCTGTTCGGTGATCCTGCTGGAAGGGCCGCGCGGCTGATCCGGTCCGGCGGCAGCACGCCGCTGCGCGCGTCCGGGCGTGGCCCCGCCCTATTCGAAGGGCATCGTCTCTTCCAGCGATGCCCGGCCCGCTTGCCGCGCCCGCCAGGCCGCCAGCGCCGGGCGCGGACCCAGCCAGTCCGTATCCGGAAAGCGGAACCGCGCATAGTCCAGCGCCACGGCCGTGGCGATAGCGGCGATATCGGCGCTCTCGGCCAGATCGGCGGGCGGGTCGCCCTCCAGCCGGTCCAGCGCGGCCGACAGGGTGCGGAAACGCTTCTGTCCCATGAAATGGGTGTCGAAATCCGGGTTGGATTTCCGGCTGATGATGATGGCGGCCATCACGTCGATGGCGCCGACCGCGCTGGCCGCGCGTTGCAGCACCGCGCCCAGTCCCTGGGCAGGGTATAGCGCAGGCTGGGGCGCATGACGCTCCAGCCATTGCAGGATCAGACCGCTTTCGCTGATGCCCTGGCCGTCATCCGTCATCAGTGCCGGCACCCGTTCATGGACATTCGCACGCAGGAAATCCGGCACCCCGCCCCAGGGGTCAATGACCTGCTCCGCGATGTCGTTTGCCAACCCTTTCTCGCGCCATGCGACGCGCACCAGCCGGGAGTAAGGTGAGGTGGTATTGGTGTAGAGAATCATGACGCCCGCGCCTTCTTGCTGTTGATCCGCGGCGGAAGCGACCGCCGCAGAGAGGGAAACCCGGCAATCAGGCGTGATGATATCGCCTTCCTGCCTGCCATCGCGGCCTTGCTCAGGACCGTGGCGCGCGGCGCCGTCGGCCCTGCCTTCGGGTCCTCGGCCGCCGCGCGCCCGCGCCATTTCGCAACCGTCCTGCGGTTGCTGCCCATATCCCGGTTCAACGGCGCGGGCGAGACGAGCGCACGATTTCTCCAGGTTCCGGTCGCGGCGCTACCCTGACGATCTTTCCCCATGATGCTCCCCTCCGCTCACGCGAAAGGACCGGACAGTCAAGCCCCGGGATCTAACACAAGGCCATTTGCCCAGCCTCAGTGCGTGCCGCCGCAGCTGCAGCAGTTGCCCGGCAGAACCTCGGCGCTGACGCCGGAATGGTTGACGCAGCCGCCCTTCCACCAGGCTGCCCCCTCGCCGTGGCAATACTTGCCGTCCGCCCCCACCATCTTCATGAACATCGGATGATAGTTGCGGCAGACCTCCAGCTCGGTCTTGACCCAGTGCAGCGGGTCACGGGCGTAGTGGTCCCAGTAATCGCCCTCCATGTTGATCCCCGGCACCGCCGGGTTCCAGCTTTCGTCCAGCCACATCTCGGGGTCGCCGTATTGCGCGCATTGCTTGCGGATGGCGGGATCGTCCAGCGCCAGCAGGCGGCCGTTCTCGATGATCGTCTCGTTGTCGCCCTCACGCTCGGTGACATAGGTGGGGAAATACAGGTGCAGGTGCCAATGGCCGACCAGATGCCCGGCCCGCGCCGCCTCGCGCTCGGCCATCGAGCTGATGATGGTGCCGAAGCCCATGTGGATCACGCCGGAACGCACCCGCTCGTAGAGGCAATTGACGAAGCCCGAGGGGAAATCCTTGCGCGGGCGGTGGATATGCGGGTTGGTGCCGATCGAGGCTTCCCACCAGTGCATGATCCCCTTGCCCGGGAAGGTGGGATACTGGATGTGGCGCGTGCGTTCCATCACGTCGCGCAGCCGGTCGCCGAATTCGCCCCCGGCGCGGATCTCGGTGATGGCCGAGTTTTCCACCACCAGCTGCGTCCAGTCGCAGGGCGCGATATGGTTGGTGGTGCCGGCGATCACCCCGCATCCGTCTTCCTTGAACGGGTGGAACATCCAGGGCCGGCCGGTGACATGGCCGGGCAGATAGGTCTTGCCGAAATGCTCGTTCCCGCGCCAGGTCGCGGTGGTCAGATCCGGGTGATAGAACTCGCGCCGGCTGTCCCAGTATTCGGGGTGGTTGGTGAAGGAGATATCGGTGCCTTCCGGGTCGGTGATGCGCGCGCGCCTGGCGGTGCGGATGCGGTCCCATGTCCAGCGGTCGATGGCGTTGAGCACGTCGATCGGCATGGCATGCGCGGGCGAGGCGAGGATCTCGGGCGTGATGAAGGGCATGCGCTGGATCTTGATGTGCCGCTCGGCCAGCACCGGCCCGCCATAGCCCATCAGGATCTTGTCATACTGCTGCTTCTTCTCCTCCTCTTCCCACATGTCCATCCATTCGGCCAGTTCCTTGGTGCGGAACAGGTAGTAATCCACCTCGTCGGCGCCGATCCATTGCGGGACCGGGCCGCGGTCCACGCGCTTGATCTCGTATTTCACGCCGTAGCGTTCCAGGATGCGCTGGCAGGCCTCGATGGTCAGGTCGCTGTGCCAGTTGTCCACCCGCAGCATGACCCGCTCGCCCGGTTTCAGATCCCAGCAGGCGTTCAGCCCATTGTTGTAGGGGCGGCGCGCGACATGCTCCAGATAGGGCAGCAACTGGTCGGAACTGGTGATTTCCACGAAAGGCGGGCAGCGCGGCGGGCGGGTGGTGGTCAGCGGTGCCGCCTGATAGCTGGGCAACCCCTCGGGCCGGGGCACCGGCTGGCGTTCCTCATGCTCGGTGATCTGGATGCGGTTCAGCATGGGCTTTCTCCCGGTTTCATGGGTTTTCGGGTCTAGGTCAGGCGGGGACGAAGGGTTCTGCCCCGTCGGTCTGCCACCAGCGGCCGGGGTCGCAGCCCAGCCCCGGCAGTGCGGGCAAGGTCATGGCGCCATCGACCAGCGGTGGCGGGGCGGCGACATCGGCGGCGAAGAAACGCGCCGTGCCCAGCCCGCAGGGCGGCACCGGCGCGGGCAGCAGGGCGGCCAGATGCAGCGCGGCGTGCAGCCCGACCGAGGTTTCCAGGCTCGCCGTCACCACCACCCGCGGCCCGGCATCGGCGGCCAGGTCGATCACCGCCAGCGTGCGGTCCGGCCCGCCCAGCCGCGGCGCCTTCAGGATCAGCACATCGGCGGCGCCCAGGTCGATGATCCGGCGCGCGTGATCGGCCGAGCGCACCGAATCGTCCAGTGCGATGGGCACGGCGGTCTGCTGGCGCAGGCTGGCATAGACCTGGGGCGCGGTGCCGCGCGGCAGGGGTTCCTCGCAATAGTCGATGCCGAAGGCGGCCATCGCGTTCAACTGCTCGGCCGCCCAGTTCGGCGACCAGCTTTCGTTCGGGTCGATGCGGATGCCGATATCCGGGCAGGCGGCGCGGATCGCGGCCACGCGCGCCAGATCCAGATCGCGCGCCTCGGTGCATTTCACCTTTACCATGTCCTGCCCCGCCCCCTGCGCGGCAAGGGCGCGCGCCGCCGCAGCATCGGGCTCGGCATCGGTCACCAGTTCGTTGATCGGCACCGCCGGGGCCGGTCGTCGCCCCGGCCCGCCCAGCACCTCGGCCAGATGCGCGGCCAGCCCCTGCCCACGGGCGGCGGCGCGGGCGGAAAACCAGGCGGTGGCGATGCCGCAGCGCAGCCGGTCCCCGGCGCCGCGCGCGTCCAATGCGGGTAGGAAACTGTCGCTCGCCGGGTCCAGCCCGGCCACCAGCGCGCGGCATTCGGCGGCATAGGCCGGCCCGTCCACCGGCTCATGCGGCGCCGGGGCGCATTCGCCCCAGCCCACCGCGCCATCGACCGCGCAGCGCACGATCAGCCCCGCGCGCGCATGCTCCACCCCCTTCGACCAGCGATAGGGCACCCGCAGCGGCAGGCGGTAGGGGCGCGCGTCCAGCATCGTCGCGGCATCGCTCATCAGGCTGTCCTCCTGTTCCCCGGCCCGGCAGGCGCCGCGTCGCCGCCGGGGATGTCGCCCAGACTGCCGCCCCCTTCGCCATCGGTCAACAGCACGCAATGTTCCGGCGGCAGGTGCAGCCGCACCGCCTCGCCCAGCGTGCGCAGCACGTTCGAGGCCGCGCAGACCGACACCACCCCCTGCCCCGTCTGCACCTCGTATTCCACCAGCTTGCCGGAAAACAGGATATTGGCGATCTGCCCCTCCAGCATGTTCTCGCCTGTCCCGTCATCGGCGTCGGCGTCGGCATCGGCAAAGACCACATGTTCGGGCCGCACCATCAGGTGGTTGGCCCGCGCGCCGATATCGGCATTCACCCGCGCCCGGAAGCGGCCCAGCTTTGTCTCTACCAGCACCGCATCCGCCCCTGCCTGAACCACCTTGCAGGGCGCCAGTTCGGCCTGACCGACGAAACGCGCGGTGAAGGTGTGGCGCGGGCGCAGATACAGATCCAGCGGCCGGCCCAGTTCGACGATCCGACCGCCCCGCATCACGGCAATCCGGTCGGAAAGGCTAAGCGCCTCGTCCTGGTCATGGGTGACATAGATCGAGGTGGTGCCGACATGCTTCTGCAATCTGCGCAACTCGCGCCGCATCTGCTCGCGCAGCTTGGCGTCGAGGTTTGACAGCGGCTCGTCCAGCAGCAGCACCTTGGCATCCTTGACGATGGCGCGCGCCAGCGCCACCCGCTGCTGCTGGCCGCCCGAAAGCATCGTCGCCGGGCGCTCGGCGAAATCGCCCAGGCCCACCATCTGCAACACCTCGTCCACCTGGCGGCGCAGCGCCGCCCCGGGCAGCCGCTTGACGCGCAGCGGAAAGGCCACGTTCTCGAACACCGTCATATGCGGCCAGATCGCATAGGACTGAAACACCATCGCAATCTCGCGCGCATGGGTGGGCACGGCGCGGCCGGTGGCACCGTCAAAGACCGGCACGCCATCGATCTCTATCCGCCCCGCCGTCGGCGTCTCCAGCCCGGCGACGGAACGCAGCGTGGTGGTCTTGCCGCAGCCAGAGGGGCCGAGCAGCGTGAAGAACTCGCCCGCGCGCACCGCGAAGCTTTCGTCATGCACGGCGACGTAGGGCGCGCCCGCGGTGCGGTATTCGACCCTCAGATTGCGGACATCCAGCATCGCGCCCCTACTCCCGCACGCCGGAAAGCCGGCTTCGCTGCGCCATGAACTGCCACAGGCCGATGACGAAAAGCATCGCCACCACCAGCCAGACCCCCACGGCGGCCGCCCGGTTGGGCTGGCCGCCGGTCCAGTAGCCCCACAGCAGCACCGGCACCGTGGTATTGCCGCGCCCCTGCAACAGCAGCGCGCTGGTCAACTCGCGCATGCAGATCGCCAGCACCCAGATCCAGACCGCCACCAGCGCCGGCAGCGTCAGCGGGATGATGATGCTGCGCATCAGCCGGCCCCAGCGCGCGCCGCTGGTCATTGCGGCTTCCTCCAGGTCGGAATGCAGTTGCACCATCACCCCGTTGCTGGCCCGCGTGCCGAAAGAGATGTAATTGGTCACATAGGCGATGACGATGATCCAGATGGTGCCGTAGATGGGCAACAGGTCAAAGGTCAGGTAGACGAAGATAAGCGCCACGCCGATCATCACGCCGGGGATGGCGATGGGCAGGAAGGCCAGCGCATCCAGCACCCGCCGCCCCACCGCGTTCGACCGCACCACCACCCAGGAGATGATGATCGAGATCACGGCAACCGCCGTGGCCGAGATGACCGAGATGGTGATCGAATTCTGCGCGGCCCGCACCGCCCGGCGATTGTTGAAGAAATCCAGATGGTTGGCAAGTGTCACATGCTGCAGCATGTCCCAGCTTGGCTGGGCGAACCAGGGCATCAGGCTGGCCCAGATCAGGATGCCCATCGGCGCGATGGTGACCAGCGTGAAATAGAGCGCGACAAAGCCGAAGGCGACCCAGCGCCAGCGTTTCAGCGCGAAGGGTCGGATGCGGAAGCCCTTGCCGGTGACGGTGACGAAACGCGCGGCGCGGCGGGTGGCGCGCTGATAGCCGAAGGCGATCAGCAACAGCACCACCAGGAAGAAGATCGCCATCGAGGCGATAAGCCCGTATTCGGCCATGCCGGTGGGTGCGTCAGTGGCCAGATAGACCACACGCGTGGACAGCACGAAAATGCCCACCGGCATGCCGATGGCGCCGGGGATGTCGAAGACCAGGAAGCCTACGATCAGCAGGAACCCCCCGGCGGCCAGGATGGCGGGCAGCAGAAGCGGCAGCACCACGCGCCAGATCATCGTATGGAAGCGCGCGCCGCTGGTCATCGCGGCCTCTTCCAGGTTGGGGTCCATGTTGCGAAAGGCCGGCGACAGGATCAGGAAGGTCGAGGGCACCAGCGCCAGCATGTCCACGAAGATCATGCCGGTCAGCGAATAGATGTTGAACGGCGCCGCCGAAAGGCCCAGCCCGGATTGCAGGAGCTGGTTGAAGAAACCGGTGCGCGGGCTGAGCAGCATGATCCAGCCGATGGCCAGCAGCACCGGCGGCGTGGCCAGCGGCAGGATGATCAGCACCCGCACCAGCCCCCGCGCCGGCAGGTCGGTGCGTTCCACCAGCCAGGCCAGGATGATGCCCAGCGTCAGCGACCCCAGCGCCGAGCAGACGGCAAAGACGGTGGTGGTCCAGGCCATGCGCCAGAAGAACGGGTCGCTGTAGGTCTGGATGTAGTTGTCCAGCGTGAAGCCGCGGGTGAAGAAATCCACCGGCAGCCCGGTGACCGAAAAGCTGCCCACCAGCAGGATCACCAAGGGCACCACCACCAGCCAGGTCAGCATCAGGCCCAGCATGGCGAAGGGCATCCATCGCCCCAGCACCAGCGCCAGGCGGGTGCGCGCGGTGTCCGTGCTTGCGCTCAAGGGACGCCCTCTTGCCTTGGTCCCGCACTGGACCCGGACGCGCGTCAGGCCGGCGCGTCCGGGCGCGGTTCAGTGTCGCGTCGCGCGGCCTAGCGCGCTTCGCCCACCGCCGCCAGGATGCCGTTGAACCGTTCGCTGATCGCCGAATATTCGGAAATCCGCTCTGGCGGCCATTCGCTGGTCTCGACGCCGGCGACCAGCGCCTGGGTGCGCGTGCCCTCGACCAGCGGATTGCCGCGCTGGGTGGCGTTTTCATAGGCGATCGCGCCCTCGGGCGAGGCCAGCCAGGCCAGCAGCAGCTTGGCGCCCGCCATGTTCTGCGCATTGGCGCTGATCGAGCTGTAGATCGTATGCATCGGCGTCGGGTCCAGCGGCGCCAAGGCCACCGGCGCGCCCGCCGCGATGGGCGGCTGCGAGGTGTGGTAGAAGCCGATCGCCCAGTCAACCTCGCCCGCCGCAACCTGCTGCGCCATCGGGAAGGTGGACTGGAACAGCAGCGGACGGGTCTGCACGAAATCCTGCAACAGCGCCTCGGCCCGGTCTTCGCCCACGGCATAGGAGAGCTGCGCAAAGGCGGCCGCCCGCACCCATGATCCCACGCGGTCGGCCCAGCGCGCGTCGACGATCTCGTCCCAGTTGGTGGGCACCTCGTCGGCGGACATGCGGCTGGTGTTGTAGACGATCATGTAGACCGAGGCCGTGGTGGCGACGGTGAAGTCATTGGGAAACAGAGCCGGATCGATGCCGATTTCGGTGAAGTCCGTCCGCAGCAGCACGTCGCGGTCATTGAGCGACCAGATATGGTCCGACCCGCCGGTCAGCACATCGGCGGTGTAGCCGCGCGCCTCGACCTCCTGAATGGCGCGGGCGGCCAGCTGGTTGCCGCCGGTGATGCGGATATGCTCGATCTCCACATCCGGGAAACGGTCGTTGAAGGCGTCGATGATGGCATCGGCCTGATCCTCGGGCGAGCTTTCGTACCAGACCACCGGCGGGCCATTGGCCGCCTCGGCGGCAAGCTCGTCCATCGATTGCGCGGCCAGCTGGGCCGCGGGCCAGAGGCACGCGACCGACAGGACGGACAGGTGAAGCAGCGATCGTCTTGAGAAAGTCATGTCATCCTCCCTGACAGTGCCTGCCTCGTCTGCGAATGCCCCGCAGGAAAGCCCGGACAGCACCGGGCCCGCCAGGCACGACCGGGCAGGAGATACGGCAACGCATTCTCCCCGATGCGCCCCGATAAGCTAAGTTCTGCATGCAAAAATTGCTTCTGTCAAAGCAATCCTATGGTAGGCTGGGGAAACTTCAGGGAATTGCATGCAACAAGGCTGGCGCGCGGATTCCGGCGCAGGGTCTGGCGGGCAATGCCGGAAGCCTGAGGGAACACGAGATGATCACTGAACTTGAACGCGCCACCCAGACCCTGCGCGAACTGGTCATGGCGGGCCGGTTTTCGGCCGGGGAAAAGCTGCCCGAGGAGGCGGTGGCCATGCACCTGGCGGTCTCGCGTACCATCGCGCGCCTGGCGATGGGTGCGCTGGAACGCGACGGGCTTCTGGCCCGTTCGCCCAGGCGCGGCTACCGGGTCAGCACCTTTACCATCGGTTATGTCGCCGATGCGGTCGAGGTCCGTGGCGAACTGGAAGCAATGGCGGCCCGCCAGCTGGCAGAGCGCGGCGCCGCGAGTGATGTTCTGGAAACGCTTGACGTCAGCATTCGGCGTTCGGCCACGCTGCTGCGCGAACCCGATTTCGATGTCCAGAAGCGCGCCGAATGGGCGCGGTGCAACCTGATGTTCCACCGCGCCCTTGTCGGCGCCACGGGCAATGCGGCGCTGGCGGGCAGTTTCGAGCATCTGCTGCGTATCCCGCTGGTCTCGCCCGAGGTGATCGTCTTCCGGGCGGGCGAAGACGAGGGCGGGCGCGGCCAGCTTTGCCGCGCGCATGCCGATCACGTCGAACTTCTGGAGGCGATCCGCGCGCGCCGGGGCCTGCTGGCGGCCGAGATCATGCGTGCCCATGCCGCGCGCAGCGCCCGGTACAAACGCCAGAACTATACCGGGAACAGTTGCGCAATGTGCATCACCGGTGCGCGAAGCGGCGTGCTGATGGTGCAGGCCGACGGCGGCGGATAGGGGGCGCTGCCCCCTCGGCCCGTTCCGGGCCTCACCCCCGGGATATTTGACGAGCAAAGAGGGAAGAAGCGCGCGATACGCCGGCTTGCCGCAAGCGGTTGAGAATGGTGGGGCTGATCGGCCGCGAGAATGGGGCTGTGGTATCCGGCGAGGGTCGCGGCGGGGTGAGCCCATTCCGCGCGGCGCAATGGTCGTTCACGCCTGTCTGTCCTGCGGTCTGCAGCAAGGAGGGGCGGCGCGATATGTCTGCGTCCTGCTGGATCTAGCGTTCCGTCAGATACTTCGTCGGTATGGCCGTCGTGAATTTCAGTTCTTCCATCGAGATCATCGAATTCACCTGGCTGAATTCCAGCCTTTCTATCATGCGTTTGTATACGGCGTCATAGGCGGTGATGTCGGGCACCACCACTTTGAGGATGTAGTCCACCGTGCCGGTCAGGCGGTATGCCTCGACCACTTCGGGTATTTCCTCCACCAGCGCCCGGAACTGGTTGGTCCAGGCCATCTCATGCCGCGGGGCGGTGACGCCGATGAACACCGTCATCGGCACATTGGCCCGCGACTGATCGACCAGCGCAACACGGCGAAAGATGATGCCGGCTTCCTCCATGCGCTTTATGCGCCGCCAGCAAGGCGAGGGCGACAGCCCGACCGCCTCGGATACGGTTGTGATCGGTGTGTCACTGTCGCGCTGGAGCAGGTCCAGGATCTGCCGGTCGATCTCGTCGAAGGAGACAGCAGCCGCCTGCTTGCGCGTCTTGACCTGGTTCATGCGGGAACGAACTCGACAATCATGCCGCAGGCGTCTTGCGCAGGCACGGCTATGCCCAGTGTCGTCGAGACCGGTGCGATGCCTGCCGCTTCGACGCAGGACTTCGCCGCCGCCATGTCGGCGACCTGCACGCGCAGGGCGGTGAACGCGCCGCGCGGCGTCGCCTTCAGGTCGATGCCGGGATAAAGCTGCGCCATGACCGAAGGCGTCAACAGCGACAACGGCGCCGAGTCCGCCCCGGTGTCCACCGTTGCGCCGCCGGCCGAGGCCATCACCCGGCCATGCGCCCAGAGCCGGGCGAAACGCTCGCCATCGGCGAGCGGATCCTCCGAGATCGCCAGCACCGAGCCCAGTCCGCAGGCGGTGTTGGGATGGGTCAGCAGCTCGGGTAACCAGACCGTATCAGGGGTGCGATGCTGGCACATGAAGACGGTGCCGAGCGGCACCTCGGACGGCGAAAACGACACGGTCGAGAAGGCCGCCGTCCCGGTGCCGCCCGACGGAAGCGGCACCGGGCGTTCGAAACTGTTCAGATCCCGGGTTTCGATGCCGAGGGCGGTGAGGGCCGAGGCAGCCGCTTCGGCGTCGCCGATCCGGCAGGCGATGGCGTGCAGCCCCTGACCCATCTTCTCGAGCGTCTCGCGCCGCGAGGCATTCCCCTCGGTCGGGGTGATTATCCCCAGAAGTTCGAAATAATCGCGCGGGAACATGATCGTATAGTTGGCCGAACCCTTGGCGGCCGAATGCAGCCCACGCGGTGACAGCGTGAAACCAAGCGCGGCGTAACGGCGCGCTGCGTCGTCCAGGTCGTTCGCAAGCAGGAAGACATGGTCGATACCGGTCACGGGATGTGTCATGGGCTGCTCCTTTCTGATGGGCGTCAGCGGCGGATCGGGGCGAGCACGATCTCGTGCACGGCGACGTTGGGGTTCATGCGCGCAACGAACAGCGCGGCCTCGGCCATGTCTTCGGGCTGGATCATCGAGGCGGCGGTTTCCGGATCGTAGCCCGGCCGCCGTGTCATCAAGGGTGTCGCCACCTCGGCCGGACAAAGCGCGCAGGAGCGGATCCCGTTCGCACCTTCCTGGCCATTGAGACTGGCGGAGAGGTCCGAAAGGGCGTGTTTGGAGGCGCCGTAGGGCACGCCAGAGACGTCCGAGTGAAACCGTCCGGCCCAGCTTGACGTGTGGATCATCAGGCCATCGGCCTGCGCACGCATCACCGGCAGGCAGGCCGCGATGACGTTCATCGCGCCGGTCAGATTGACGCGCAGCACCTCGTCCCATGACGGCCAGTCGATGTCATCCCAGCGGCGGCGCGGGATGTTGAGCCCGGCATTGTTGCACAGGACATGCAGCCCCCCGAACCGCTGCGCGATCTCATCCGCAAGCCGCGCCATGCCGTCGCGATCGGTGACATCGCCCGGGGCGATCATGTGGGCGGCCCCCTCCGGCAAATCGGCGACCACCGCCTCCAGCGCCTGCCGGCTGCGCGCGGTCAGCGCCAGGTGGTAACCAGCGCCGGAAAACGCCCGCGCCATGGCTGCGCCGATACCGGAACCGGCTCCTGTTATCCAGACAGTCTGCGCCACCTGATGCCTCCAGCTTCAGCTTAGACCAAAGTCCATGCTCTTTCCTGGGCTGTCAATGGAAATCAATTCTCTCCATGGCGAGAAGTGTAGAAATACAGTTGACATAGGTTTCCGCCGATCCGATGCTTTACAAGCGAACCAGAACCGCGATCAACTCGCCAATCGCAAACCGACCGGGAGAAGGAACATGCAAATCGAATCGAGTGCGCTGCTCAGGGCGCTGTCAGGTGCGGCGACGCTTGCCCTTGCCGCCGGCGCGGCCGTCGCCGAGGACGTGACGCGCGGCGGCACCGTCATCGTCCACATGACGTCAGAACAGCGGGTCCTCAACCCTGCTCTGCGCGCGTCGACCGGTGTCTACAATATTTCCGGCAAGATCGTGGAGCCGCTGATCGACCTGACCTATGACGGCTACGAACCGGTTCTGGCAACCGACTGGTCTTCCTCGGACGACGGGCTGACCATTACCGTTAACCTGCGCGAAGGCGTGAGCTGGCACGACGGCGAACCCTTCACCTGCGCCGATGTCTCCTTCACCGCGATGGAGATGTGGCGGGAGATGCTGAACTACTCCTCCACCCTGCAGCGCAACCTGGAATCGGTAGATTGCCCCGACGATCACACCGCCATCTTCAACTACAGCGCCCCAATGCCGCTGGAACTGTTCGTGGCGGCGATGCCGGATCTCGGCCATCCGATGCCCAGGCATCTTTACGAAGGCACCGATATCCAGCGCAACGAACTCAATGCCGCGCCAGTGGGTACCGGGCCCTTCCGCTTCGTCGAGTACCAGCGCGGTCAGTTCGTCATCGCCGAGCGGAACGAAGACTACTGGCGCGGATCGGAGTATCCGTATCTGGACCGCATTGTCTGGCGCTTCATGTCCGACCGTTCCGCCGCCGCCGCCGCGCTGGAAGCCGGCGAGATTCACATAAGCGGGTTCAACGGCATCTCGATGTCCGATATCGTGCGCCTGTCCCAGGACGAGCGGTTCATTGTCGGCAACGACGGCTACGAGAACAACGTCGCGCACACGACGCTCGAGTTCAATCACCGCAATCCGATCCTTGCCGATCTGAGGGTGCGTCAGGCGATCCATCACGGGCTTGACATCGACTACGCTATTCAGACGATCATGCGCGGCTTCGCCGAGCCCGGGCGCGGACCGGTCCCTTCGGCCGGGGGCGTGAATTACACCGATGACGTGCGGCGCTACGACTTCGACCGCGAAAGGGCGATGGAATTGCTGGACGAAGCCGGCTTTCCGGCCGACAGCAACGGCGTGCGTTTCCGTCTGCGCCACCGCCCGGCACCCTGGGGCGAGTACACGCAGCTTTGGGCCGA
>SKNG01000104.1 GCA_007120685.1 Paracoccaceae bacterium
CGCCACTCAAGGCGCGTCGCCCCGCAGCAGCCGAAGCGGTGAACCGCAAGCCGAATCACCCGCGCAGGCGGTCCCGTTCCATCAGCAGGCTGACGATCAGGCCGAAGACCAGCGCCCAGAAGGGCGCGCCGATGTTCAGCAGTGGCAGGCCGGCCAGGGTGATCAGAAAGGCCACCAGCGCGCCCAGCGGCAGGCGCTGGTCAAAGGCCGTCTGAAAGGCGCCCTGCAGCGTGCGCAGCAGCGCCAGCGCCGCCAGCGTGGCGACAAAGGCCACCGGCGTGGCCAGCAACAGCCCCGTCACCAGCGGCGCGAAGATGCCGAAGCCAATGCCCAGCGCCCCCAGAATGACCGCCGCCATCCAGTGCCGGCTCTGCTGCCCGCTGGACACCAGGATCGCATTCGACGGCCCCGTCAGACAGGTCGACACGCTGCCGAACAGCGCCGTGACCAGCGAGGTGCCGCCGCAGGCCGTGGTCACCGCATTGACCGGCGGGTTGTGGCCGGCCTGGCGCAGGATGACGATGCCCTGCGCGTTTTGCGCGGCAATCACCGTGATCGCCAGCGGCACCACCAGTTCCACCGCCGCGGCCAGCGTGAAACGCGGCATGTAGAAGGACGGCGCGGCCAGCACCGCATCCGGCTGAAAGCCGCGCAGCCCCTCCTGCCCGCCCGGCCCCCAAAGCAGCACCGCCACGCCCACCACCAGCACGCCGATCATCGGCGGCAGGACGCGCGCCAGCCCCGGCATGGCCGAAAGCGCGAAGAAGGTCACGGTCATGGCGGCGACCAGCAGGAACTCGGCCTCGAAGGCGCGGATCCAGTCGATGCCGAACTGCACGAAAACCCCGGCCACCATGCCCATGACGATGGGCAGCGGCAGCCGGTCCATCACCCAGCGCACCCAGCCGGTCAGCCCCAGCACCACCAGCGCCAGCCCGGTCAGGACATAGGCGCCCACCACCTCGGCCAGGGTCAGGGTCTGCAGCGCGTGGCCCACCAGCACCGTGCCCGGGATCGTCCAGAAAAACGCCAGCGGCTGGCGGTAGTGCCAGGAAATCCACATGGTCAGCGCGCCGTTGATGGCGAAGGCGGCAAATATCCAGGACGCGATGTCGCCCTCGCCCAGCCCGCCGCGCGCGCCGGCGCTCAGGATAATCGCCACCGGCGCCGAGGCGGCGAACAGGAAGGCGATGAAGGCATTGGTCGCCGCTGTGCCCATATCGCGCAGCAATCCGCCGCCGCCCTCTCCGTCTGAAACCGGTTCCCCTGCCATGCTGCCCCTGCCCGCCCGCGCCCTGCGGTCCCTTGGGCTAAAGGGCCGGTGGCGACCGGTCAAGCCGCGCCGGCACCCCGCCTCTGGGCCGCCCCGGGGGGGCTCGCGCGGGGTTCACCTTCGCTTGACCCTGTGAAAGCCTGTTTGCACGACGCCGCTTTGCCCCTATTTATCGATCAGACAGGCCCGCCGGCTCGCCGGTGGCCACCCTTTTTCACGGGAGATGCTGCATGGATCACTCGACTGCTCTGAGCCTGCGCGCGCGCCAGCCGGTTGGCCTTCTGCGCCTGCTGCAGGCCCTGATGATCGCCACGGCGTTCCTGCTGGCGCAGACGCTTGCCGTCTCGGCCCAGGACCGCCCGGCCAGTTTCGCCGATCTGGCCGAGGCCGTCAGCCCGGCCGTGGTCAATATCACCACCTCGACGCGGGTTGCCGCCGACATGGATCGGGGTTTTCCGCAACTGCCCGAGGGCGCGCCGTTCCAGGACTTCTTCAACGAATTCTTCAACCGCGACGGCGAGCGCGCGCCCCGGCCCCGGCAAAGCCAGTCGCTGGGCTCGGGCTTCGTGGTTTCCGAAGACGGCTACATCGTCACCAACAACCATGTCATCGAGGGCGCCGACGAAATCCGCATCGAGTTCTTTTCCGGGCTCGAACTGACCGCGCGGCTGGTGGGCACCGACCCGGCCACCGATATCGCGCTGCTGAAGGTCGACCATGACCTGCCCCTGCCGCATGTGCCCTGGGGCGATAGCGAGGCGGCGCGTGTGGGCGACTGGGTGCTGGCTGTGGGCAACCCGCTGGGTCAGGGCTTTTCGGTCTCGGCCGGCATCATCTCGGCCCGCGGCCGTGCACTGCAGGGCAATTTCGATGACTATCTGCAGACCGACGCGGCGATCAACCGCGGCAATTCCGGCGGTCCGCTGTTCAACATGACGGGCGAGGTCGTGGGCGTGAACACCGCCATTCTGTCGCCCACCGGCGGGTCGATCGGCATCGGGTTCGCCATGTCGTCAAACGTCGCGGCCCGGGTCGTCGATCAGTTGCAGGAATTCGGCACCACGCGGCGCGGCTGGCTGGGCGTGCGCATCCAGGACGTCAACGCCGACATGGCCGAGGCGATGGAGCTGCCAGAGCCCCGCGGCGCACTGGTGACCGAGGTCATGGACGGCCCCGCGCGCGAGGCCGGCATCCGCTCCGGCGACGTGATCACCCGTTTCAACGGCAGCGACGTGGCCGATACGCGCGATCTGGTGCGCCGCGTGGCCGATGCCGGGGTCGATATCATCGTCGATGTGACGGTGATGCGCGATGGCAGCGAACAGGTGGTCGAGGTAACGCTGGGTCTGCGCGACGACGGCAGCCAGGCCGGCCCGGGACAGCCGCCGGCACCGGCCGAGCCGGCCGAGCTGATGGGCATGGAACTGGCCGAACTGACCGAGCAGATGCGCAGTGACATGGCGCTGCCCTCGGGCATCTCGGGGCTTCTGGTGCGCGGGGTCGAGCCCGGTTCGGATGCCGACAACAAGGGCATCCGGCCCGGCGACGTGATCACCGAGGCGGGTCAGGAGCCGGTGTCCACCATCGCAGCGTTCCGAGACCAGGTGGAGGCCGCGCGCGATGCGGGGCGGCGCAACATCCTGGTGATGGTGCGCCGGGGCGAGGACCCGCGCTTCGTGGCGCTGTCGCTGGAAAACTGAGCCGCGCCGCAGGCTGCGCGCCGCAGACAGGACGGGCCGGCCCGGCAGGGTCGGCCCGTTGCCATTCGCAAGGCCGGTCATGCGACGCAGGCCATGAATGCCCCTCATTTTCATTACAAGGATTATGAATTTGCCAACTGGCCATGAAGACGCCAGTTAAGAGCCAGCGCCTGATGGCGTGCGTTTTCATGTCCCAAGGAGAGGGCCGCCATGACCCGCCCCCGTCGTTCGCCCGTCTTTGACCAACTGGCCGAGGCCGCGCGCGAGCGGGTGCTGGTGCTGGACGGGGCGATGGGCACGCAGGTGCAGCGCCTCAGCCTGGGCGAGGACGATTTCATCGGCCATGGGCCCGGCTGCGCCTGTCACCCGGTGCTGCGCTGGGACCGTCCGGGCACGGAACGCCGGCCGCAGCAGGGCAACAATGACCTCTTGATCCTGACCCAGCCCTCGGCGATCGAGGATATCCATTACCGCTACGCCTTGGCCGGCGCCGATATTGTAGAGACGAACACCTTTTCCTCCACCGCCATCGCGCAGGCGGATTACGGACTGGAACATGCGGTTCATATGCTGAACGAGCAGGGCGCGCGGCTGGCGCGTCAGGCGCTGGACCGGGCCACGGCGCAGGACGGCCGGCCGCGTTTCGTCGCCGGCGCCGTGGGGCCGACCAACCGCACCGCATCCATCAGCCCGGACGTGAACAACCCCGGCTACCGCGCCATCACCTTTGACGAATTGCGCGCGGCCTATGCCGACCAGATCCGCGGGCTGGTCGCCGGCGGGTCGGATATCATCCTGATCGAGACCATCTTCGACACGCTGAACGCCAAGGCCGCTGTCTTTGCCGCCCATCAGGTCTTTGCCGAAACCGGCGTCGAACTGCCGCTGATGATATCGGGCACGATCACCGATGCCTCCGGCCGCACGCTGACCGGCCAGACGCCCACCGCCTTCTGGCATTCGCTGATGCATGCGCGCCCCTTTACCATCGGGCTGAACTGCGCCCTGGGGGCGGAAGCCATGCGCCCGCATGTGGCCGAACTTTCGTCCGTCGCCGATACCTTCATCTGCGCCTATCCCAATGCCGGCCTGCCCAACGCCTTTGGCGGCTATGACGAAGGCCCGGAAGAGACCGCCGCGCAGATCGAGGATTTCCTGCGCGAGGGGTTGGTCAATGTGGTCGGCGGCTGCTGCGGCACCACGCCCGAGCATATCGCGGCCATCGCCGACGCCGCCCGCCGCCACGCCCCCCGCACGGTGCCGACCATCACGCCCCGCCTGCGGCTGTCCGGGCTGGAGCCCTTCACGCTGACGCCGGAAATTCCCTTCGTGAACGTGGGCGAGCGCACGAATGTCACCGGCTCTGCCCGCTTCCGCAAGCTGGTGCGCGAGGGCGATTTCACCACCGCGCTGGAGGTCGCGCTGGATCAGGTGCAAGGCGGCGCGCAGATCATCGATGTGAACATGGACGAGGGGCTGATCGATTCAGCCGCCGCGATGCGCGATTTCCTGAACCTGCTGGCCGCCGAGCCCGATATCGCCCGCGTGCCGGTGATGATCGACAGTTCCAAATGGGAGGTGATCGAGGAAGGGCTGAAATGCGTGCAAGGCAAGGCGGTGGTAAACTCCATCAGCCTGAAGGAGGGCGAGGAGCAATTCCTGGCGCAGGCCCGCCTGTGCCGTGCCTATGGCGCTGCCGTGGTGGTGATGGCCTTTGACGAGACCGGCCAGGCCGACACGCAAGAGCGCAAGACCGAGATCTGCGCGCGCGCCTACAAGCTGCTGGTGGAAGACGGCTTCCCGGCAGAGGACATCATCTTCGACCCCAATATCTTTGCCGTGGCCACGGGGATCGAGGAGCATGACAATTACGGCGTCGATTTCATCGAGGCCACGCGCTGGATCAGGCAGAACCTGCCCCATGCCCATGTCTCGGGCGGGGTGTCGAACCTGTCCTTCAGCTTTCGCGGCAACGACACGGTGCGCGAGGCGATGCATGCGGTGTTTCTGTATCACTGTATCAAGGCCGGCATGGATATGGGCATCGTCAACGCCGGGCAACTGGCGGTTTATGACCAGATCGAACCGGACCTGCGCGAGGCCTGCGAGGATGTGGTCCTAAACCGCCGCGCCGACGGGGCCGAGGAAAGCGCGACCGAGCGCCTGCTGGCCCTGGCCGAACGGTTCAAGGGCGGCGCGCGCGAGGCCCGCGCACGCGATCTGGCCTGGCGCGAATGGCCGGTGGAAAAGCGGCTGGAACACGCGCTGATCAACGGCATCAGCGAATTCGTCGATGCCGATGTGGAAGAGGCCCGCCAGCAGGCCGCCCGCCCGCTGGACGTGATCGAAGGGCCGCTTATGGCCGGGATGAACGTGGTGGGCGACCTGTTCGGCGCGGGCAAGATGTTCCTGCCGCAGGTGGTCAAATCCGCCCGGGTGATGAAACAGGGCGTCGCCGTGCTGCTGCCCTACATGGAGGCCGAAAAGTCCGAACGGCAGGCGGCGGGCCGGGTGCTGATGGCCACGGTCAAGGGCGATGTGCACGATATCGGCAAGAATATCGTCGGCGTCGTGCTGGCCTGCAACGGGTATGAGATCATCGATCTGGGCGTGATGGTCCCGGCCGAAAAGATCCTTCAGACCGCGCGCGAAAGACAGGTCGACATGATCGGGCTTTCCGGCCTGATCACGCCGTCGCTGGATGAGATGGTGCATGTCGCGGCCGAGATGGAAAAGCAGGGTTTCGACATGCCGCTGCTGATCGGCGGGGCGACGACCAGCCGGATGCATACGGCGGTGAAGATCCACCCGGCCTACGACCGCGGGCAGGCGGTCTATGTCACCGACGCCAGCCGCGCGGTGGGCGTGGTCTCGGCGCTCTTGTCAAAGGATCAGAAACCGGGTTTCGTGCAGAAGACGCAAGGCGAATATGCCAGCCTTGCCGCTGCCCATGCGCGCGGCGAGCGCGAAAAGGAACGCCTGCCGCTGGCCGCCGCCCGCGCCAACGCCCTGCAACTGGACTGGGACGCCTACCAGCCCACAGCGCCCGGCTTCACCGGCACAAAGGTGCTGGAAGACTGGGATCTGGCCGAAATCGCCCGCTACATCGACTGGACGCCCTTCTTCCAGTCTTGGGAGTTGAAGGGCGTCTATCCCCGCATTCTGGAGGATGCGACGGTGGGCGAGGCCGCGCGGTCGCTTTTCGCCGATGCGCAGTCGATGCTGCAACGCATCATCGGCGAGCGCTGGTTTCGGCCCCGCGCGGTGGTGGGCTTCTGGCCGGCGAATGCCGAGGGCGATGATATCCGGCTTTATGCCGACGAAACCCGCGCGCAGGCGTTCGAGACGCTGCACACCCTGCGCCAGCAACTGCCCCGGCGCGGCGGCAAGCCGAATATCGCGCTGTCGGATTTCGTCGCGCCTGCGGGCATCGCGGACCATGTCGGCGCCTTCGTGGTGACGGCCGGCGCGCAGGAGATCGACATCGCCAAACGCTTCGAGGACGCGGGCGACGATTACGCCGCCATCATGGTCAAGGCCCTGGCCGACCGCTATGCCGAAGCCATGGCCGAGATGCTGCACCAGCGCGTGCGGCGCGACTTCTGGGGCTATGCGCCGGATGAAGGCTACACGCCCGCCGAACTGATCGGCGAGCCCTATGCCGGCATCCGCCCCGCCCCCGGCTACCCCGCCCAGCCCGACCATACCGAAAAGGCAACGCTATGGCGGCTGTTGGAGGCTGAGGCGGCGACGGGCGTCACCCTGACCGAGAGCTTTGCCATGTGGCCCGGCGCCTCGGTCTCGGGCCTTTATATCGGGCAGCCGGAGAGCTTCTATTTCGGGGTGTCGAAGATCGAGGCCGATCAGGCCGCCGATTACGCGCAGCGCAAGGGGATGAGCGTGGAAGAGGCCGAACGCTGGCTGGCCCCTGCCCTGAACTACACCCCCGGCACGAGGGATGAGAGCGCGGCGGCAGCCTGAGGCGGGATCAACCCGAACCGAAGCGGCCTTCCCGGGCGTCTCTCCACGGGTTGCCTCAGCCTGCGTCGCGTTTCCGGGAAAGGACCGGCCTTCTGGAAACCACGCCGGCGGTGCAGACCGACACGCGCGTTCGAACGCGCGTGAAGGGCCTTCGAAGGCCCTTCACGCGCACTTTCCGCAGGCTTTCGCATCGATCGCGTCGATCTGGAAGGATCGCGCGTCAGGCCCTGCTGGTGCGGCGCCCTACCGCAGCGCCAGCCCGCCCTCCTGCACCAGGAAATCGACCACCTGCACGATCCCTTCGCCCTCGCGCAGCCGCGCCATGACATAGGGCCGCGCCCCGCGCGACGCCGCCGTATCGGCCTGCAATCGAGCCAGATCCACCCCCACATGCGGCGCCAGATCGGTCTTGTTGACCACCAGGAGGTCCGAGCGCGTCAACCCCGGCCCCTTCTTGCGCGGGATGTCCTGCCCGGCCGCGGTGTCGATGACATAGATGGTCAGATCGGCCAGTTCCGGCGAAAAGGTCGCGGCCAGATTGTCGCCGCCGGATTCGATCAGGATCAGGTCCAGATCCGGAAAGACATGGTTCAGATCGGCCACGGCGGCCAGGTTGATCGAGGCATCCTCGCGGATCGCCGTATGCGGGCAGCCGCCGGTTTCGACGCCGCGGATCCGCTCCAGCGGCAGCACCTGCTTCTGCATCAGGTATTCGGCATCCTCGCGCGTGTAGATGTCATTGGTGATCACCGCCATCGAACAGCGGCTGCCCAGCGCGCGGGCCAGATGTTCGGTCAGCGTGGTCTTGCCGACGCCCACCGGGCCGCCGATGCCCACGCGCAGCGGGCCGTTCGATTGGGGATGGCTCATGTGCGAAACAGCCTCACTTCCCTGATTTCATGGCGCATCGCCGCCAGATCGGCGGCCAGCGCGGCGCTGCCCAGCGGTTGGCCCGGATCCATCGCCACGGCCTCGGCCAGCGCGGCGATGGCGGGTTGCAGGCGGGCCAGCACGCCCTGCCCTTCGGTCTGGCCCAGCGGCACATGGCGGATGGCGATGGTGACCAGATTGCCGATGAAGCCCTGCAGATAGAGCGCCAGCACCATCCGCGGATCCAGCCCCAGCGGCGCCGCGGCCTGGCCCAGCGCCACCGGCAGCGGCCGGGCGGGCAGCACGCGGCCG
>SKNG01000239.1 GCA_007120685.1 Paracoccaceae bacterium
GGATCGTCTCGTGAAAGGGATGCGGGGTGGACATGGACAGGAAGATTTCGGGGATGGTCATCCCGTCGAACGCCACGCCAAGCCCGGCGCGGATGCGGCTGCGGGCGCCATCGGCGCCGATCAGGTAGCGCCCGCGCAGGTCCTTGTGGCTGCCATCGGGCAGCGTCAGGGTCAGGGTCACGCCGTCGTCGTCCTGGGTGAAACCGTCTGCCGTGGCCTCGTAGATCACCTCGGCGCGCCCCTCCAGCCGGTCGCGCAGCGCCTCGGTCAGTTTCCACTGTTCGCATTGCAGCCGGTAGGGATGGGCGGTCTCATCGCCCAGCAGGCCCAGATCGAAAGCCGCCACGACCCCGGTTGCCCGGTCGCGGAACTGCCAGACCGGGCAGATCAGTCCGCGTGCAATCAGCGTGTCCGTGACGCCGAAGCGGTCCAGCATGTCCAGCGTCGGCGGGTGAAAGGTCGAGGCGCGCAGATCCCGGGGCAGGTCGCGGCTGGCCTCGATCAGCGTAACGGCCAGGCCGGCATCGGCCAGCGCATTCGCACAGACAAGCCCGACAGGGCCGGCACCGACGATCAAGATGCGATCCTGCATTGTCTTCCGTCTCTTGGATACAGGGGTCAAGGGCACCAGACCCTTACCCAAATGTCAAGACAATTGCAGTGCTCATCCGCGCTCTTTTGCCTTGAAGCAGCCGGAGTGCTGGCCAGAACCGCTGACCCGTCAGGGGTTCCGAGGGGGTCATCCTAAGAGAGTTTCCTGTCTCTGGGAAACCTGGGGCGGGGCGGGGCGGGGCTCGGTAACAATGCCGGGTCAACTTCTTCTGGGCATCAGCGCTGGCCGGCTGTCAAGGTCTTGTTTTCCCGAATTATTGCACCCGCCACACCTGGCTGTTGTCCAGTCGTTTGACGTAGTCGACGGTGGTGCCGTTCCAGTGATAGGCGAAATGCCCGCCCTGTTTGGGGATCGGGACGACATCGGGCCAAAAGACCCCGATGCACTGCCCACCGGGATAGCGGACGCTGGGCCAGGTGATGCCGTTCGATCCGGCCGCACGCCGCTCGGCGCCGTAAACCTGCGAGGGGCGGTAATCGTCGGGATCGAGCAGATCGGCGCGGCCGGTGGCGTCGTCGAGATCGGCATCGATCACGCCGATCAGCTCGCGGAACTGCGAGGTCCAGCCGGGGGCCTCGTTCGTCGCGCGCATGAAGCGGGCGTGGTGGTGGATGGTTTCGGCGATGGCCACCTCGGTGCGGTCGCCGGCGTAGTAGAGGCCGAAACTGCCATCCGAGAACCGCCCCGGACGCAGGGGCGAGCAATGGACAAAGGGGGCCATGACCCAGCTGGCGCCGGGCCCGGTCACGCGGCGCGCCACGGGCACCTTGGACAGATCGCCGATACTGTCGCGAATGCGCGGGTTGAACTTGGCCTCGGCGGAAGCCAGCGCCTCCCAATCGGCGGGGTCGGCGATATCCTCAAACAGGTCGATGGGCGGGTGGATCGAGCGGATGATGCGGGAGGTGCGCGGCCAGGTCACGCGGGCCGTGGGCACTGTCATCACGCACCGCGTTCGGCATCGAGATAGGTGCGCAGGTCGATCAGGTCGGTAATCTCTCCGCGCAGCATGACGTCGAGCGCACTGCGTCCGGCAAAGGCCTCGCTGGGCTTGCGGATCCACGCATAGCCGCGGGCGGGGTCGGTAAAGAGGTAGCGCAGCGCCTTGTGGATCCCCATCAGGATGGCCATGCGGGCCCGCAGGTCGCGGTCGATGCGGCCAATATCGCCGGTTTTCCAGCGCGCCCATGTGCGCTGCGCCATGTCGCCGAGCAGGGTGCGGGCTTCCGCGTCGGTCAGGCTCCAGGCGCGGAACAGGTTGACCGTGGCGCGCGCAAGCGCTGCGGCTTCCGCGTCGGTGATGACGGGCAGGTCGGGGCGGGCGGTGATCGGCTGGACCGTGGCGAATTGCATGGATTGCTCCTTTGGCACGAATGTAATTACTTTCTGCCAAAAGGCAATACACGCTGCGCGCGGCGCGGGTATATGAAGCCCCGCGGCTTCAGGGCCAGATCTTCATGTCGGTCGAAAAGGTGCCGGTGCATGAAAGGGTCTATCCCGATTTCCTGGGCCTTTTCGTCGAGCGGGCGGGGCGGCTGCAGATCGGCGATGCCGCCGAAAAGTCCAGCATCGTCGGCCCGCAGATCAACGACCGGCAGGTAGCGCGGGTGCCGGAAAGATCGGCGCCATCAACATCACGCAGCTTGCCGGCGCCGGGCGCCCTGCGCCGGTCGGCGAAGGTGAAAATGGCACGGTCAACCAAGTGCTGGGCTCGATCCGCGACATGTCGATGCAATTGCCCGTGCTTCAGAAGATCGGCGACCGGGTTGGCCTGGACTTCGAGCGCGCCCTTGCCCGGAGCAGCCGCAAGCAAAGGCCCGACAGCGCCGGTCATCGCCAAGAATTGCCGGGTATCCGTCCCGGCGCGTCATGGCCGTTGCAACATGGGACAAGAGCGCGGCGCCATGGGCGGCAGGCCCTGCCGCGATGACTTGCCGGCGCTTCACCACTGCCGGCGGGGTTGCGCATGCGATGCGGCACAAGGGGTGCGGCGGCCTGTCGTCCCGGGCTGTGGCGGGAAAGGCCGTTCAGGCGGCCAGTGCGATCCAGGCCGGGGTGTGGTCGGAGGGCTTTTCCCAGTCGCGCGGCGCGTCCTCGACCCAGGCATCCCGCAGCCGGTCGGCGGCATGGGGCGAGAGCAGCAGATGGTCGATGCGGATGCCGTCATTGCGCGCCCGCGCGCCGGCCTGATAGTCCCAGAAAGTGAAGGGGCCGGGCGGCGCGCTGGCGCTTTCCGGGTGGCGCAGGCGGATGGCGTCATAGAGCCCCAGCGCCTGCAGACGGCGGAAGGCGGCGCGCGATTCGGGGCGGAAAAGGGCGTCGTCGCGCCAGGCCTCGGGGCGGGCGGCATCACTCGGCTGAGGGATGACGTTGTAGTCGCCCGCCAGCACCAGCGGGCATTCCCGCGCCAGAAGCTCTGTCACGCGGGCCTGCATCCGTTCCATCCAGGCCAGCTTGTAATCGAATTTCGGCCCCGGCGCGGGGTTGCCGTTGGGCAGGTAGAGACCGCAGACGGTCAGCCCGCCCGCGCCTTCCACCCGCGCCTCGATCCAGCGGGCCTGGGTGTCCTCATCATCGCCCGGCAGGCCGCGCCGGACATCCGTCAGGGGCTGCTTCGACAGGATCGCCACCCCGTTGAAACCCTTCTGGCCATGGGTTTCCAGTTGGTAGCCGCGCCCCTCGATCAGGTCGCGCGGGAAGCCCTCGTCGGTGGACTTGATCTCCTGCAGCACCGCCACATCGGGGGCGCTTTCATCCAGCCAGCGGGCCAGCACCGCGGCACGGGCCTTGATGCCGTTGATGTTGAACGTGGCGATCCGCAGCATGCGTCGTCCCCTACTGGTTGCCGCGGGCGAAGAAGCCGGCATCCTCGGCCGCGCGGCGCAAGGCGCGGGCCTTGTTCACCGTCTCCTGCCATTCCGCCTGCGGGTCGGAGTCCAGCACCACGCCGCCGCCGGCCTGGATATAGAGCGTGCCGTCCTTCACCACCGCCGTACGCAGCGCGATGCACATGTCCATCTCGCCATTGGCGGCGAAATACCCCGCGGCCCCGCCGTAGACGCCGCGCTTTTCGGGCTCCAACTCGTCGATGATCTGCATCGCGCGGACCTTCGGCGCGCCGGACACCGTGCCCGCCGGCAGACCAGCCAGCAGGGCCGAGAGCGCATCTTCGCCCTCGCGCAATTCGCCCACCACGTTGGAGACGATGTGCATCACATGGCTGTAGCGTTCGATGATGAATTCCTCGGTCGGGCGCACGGTGCCGATCTTTGCCACCCGGCCGACGTCGTTGCGGCCCAGGTCCAGGAGCATCAGATGCTCGGCGCGTTCCTTTTCGTCAGCCAGCAGGTCGGCCTCCAGCGCGCGGTCTTCCTCTGGCGTCTGGCCACGGGCGCGGGTGCCGGCGATGGGGCGGATGGTCACCTGCCCGTCGCGCAGCCGCACCAGGATCTCGGGGCTGGCGCCGATGACATGGAAGCCGCCGAAATCGAAATAGAACATGAAGGGCGAGGGGTTGGTGCGCCGAAGCGAGCGGTAGAGCGCAAAGGGCGGCAGCGGGAAATCCTGCGCCCAGCGCTGCGAGGGCACCACCTGAAAGATGTCGCCGGCGCGGATGTAATCCTTTGCCTTCTCCACCGCCGCCAGATAGGCCTCGCGCGCGAAATTCGAGCGCGCCTCGCCCACCTGCGCCGCGCTGCCCAGCGCCCGGCCCATGCCGGCGGCCTCGCGCTCCAGATCGCGCAGCGCCTCCATCACCCGCTCGGCGGCCTGGGCATAGGCGGCGCGGGCGGAAACCGAGGCGTCGAACCAGGCCGGCGCCACCACTGTCACCTCGCCCTTCACCCCGTCCAGCACGGCCACCACCGAGGGGCGGATCAGCACCGCATCGGGCACGCCGATGGGATCGGGGTTGATCAGCGGCAGATGTTCGACCAGCCGCACCATGTCATAGCCCAGATAGCCGAACAGCCCGGCCGAGGCCGCCGGCAGCCCGGGCGGCATGTCGATTCGGCTTTCGGCCAGGAGCGCGCGCAGACTGTCCAGCGGCGGGCCGGGCTGGTCGGTCCAGGCGGCATCGTCGTAGCGGGCGTGGCGGTTGATGCGGGCCTGCGCGCCATGGCACTGCCAGATCAGATCCGGCTTCATGCCGATGATCGAATAGCGCCCGCGCACCTCGCCCCCGGTCACCGATTCCAGCATGAAACTGTCGCGCCGGTTGCCGACCAGCTTCAGGTAAAGCGAAACCGGCGTGTCCAGATCGGCGGCCAGCCGGGCATGCACGATCTGGTTGCGCCCGGCCTGCCAGCCGGCCTCGAAACGGGCGAAATCCGGGCTCAGCGTGGCAGCTTCGGACATGGCGCTTTCCCGGGCGGTGGCGGGTGGTTCAGCGGAGCGAGGCGTGAACGGCGTCGATGGCGGCCTGGTTGAGCGAGATGCCAGCCTCGCGTTCCAGCGCACGGGCGAAATAGGCAAAGACGTCATCGGCCATGGCATTGCCGATCTGCTGGTCGATCGCACCGACCAGCCGGCTGGTCTGTGCGTCGCCCGGATCGGCCGGCTGGCGGTCGGTGATCAGCGCCATATGGACCTGTCCGCCGCGCGCCAGCAGCACCGGCGTGCCGGGCTCGGCGGCGAAAAGCTGTTCCAGCAGCGCCGAGGGTACGCCCGGCACGCGATCGGTGCGGGTGATGTCCTGATAGGTCTCTGCGGCCAGCCCCTGCGCCTCGGCAAAGCTGTCGATCCCGTCGGCCGATAGTTGTGCGCTCAGCCCCTGTGCCTGCGCCATCAGCGCGGCCTCCACCGCCTGCGCCCGCGCGCCGGCGGTGGCGTCCTCGCGGACCTCTTCCAGCGGGCGGGGCGCGGGGGGCGTGATGCCATCGAGCCGCAGCGCGAAGACGCCGCCGTTTTCCAGCGCCATGATCTCTGGAAAATCGCTCTCGGTGGCCTGCGCGGCGGCGGCGCGGAATTCCGCATAGGCCGCGATCCCGTCGCTGGCGCCGCGCGCCCAGTCGATCCCGCCCAGTTCCAGCGCCGTCTCTGCCGCCAGTTCCTCCAGCGTGGCGCCGCCGGCCAGCAGATCTTCCCACAGGTCGAAATCATCCGAAATGGCGCGGCGGGCGGCATCGGCGGCCAGTTCCGGGTGCAACTCCTCGCGCGCTTCCTCGAAGCTGACCTCCTGCGCGGAAAGCACCGCGTTCATCCTGAACAGCGCCGGGCCGACCGGGCTGGGATGCGGGCCGGTCACCGCGCCGGGCTCGTCCAGCGCGAAGACCGCATCGCCCGCCGCGCCCAGTTGCGCCCGGCTGACATCGCCCATGTCGGTATCTTCCAGATCCAGCCCGCGCGCGGCGACCAGATCCTCGAAACTGGCGCCGGTCTCCAGATTGGCCATGGCGGCGCGGGCGGCGCCATCGTCAGGAAACACCAGCCGCTCCACCAGCCGGCGCTCGGGTTGCACAAACTCGTCGATGCGTGACTCGTAGAGCCGGCGCAGTGCGTCCTCGCTGACCTCGATTTCGTCGAACAGCATGTTCGGGGTGAGGCTGACATAGGTGATGGCGCGCACCTCGGGGGCGGTGAAGCGCTCGATATTGGCTTCGTGATAGGCGCGCACCGCCGCCTCGTCGGGTTCGGGCACGGGCGTTTCCAGATCGGCCTCGGTCAGCGTGAAGAGCGCGAAGGCATGACGCGTGGCGAAATGGTCGATCAGGGCGTCGCTCAGGTTGGCGGGCGTGGTCACCCCGCCGATGGTGGCCAGTTGCAGGATGCCGCGCGCGGCGTCATGGCGCACCTCGTCCTCGAATTCCGAGGGGGTCATGCCGATGTTCTGCAGCGCGAAGCGGTAGGTTTCCCGGTCAAACGCGCCACCGGGGCCACGGAAGGCGGGGATCTGCTGCAGCGTGTCGCTCACCGTGTCATCGCCCACCGAGATGCCGATGCGTTCGGCCTCGGCCTCCAGCGCGGCATTGCTGACCAGGCGGGCGCGCACCTGGGCATCCAGCCCCACTTCACGGGCGCGGGCGAAGGGGAAGGGCTGGCCCATCTGCTGTTCGATGGCGCGCATCTCGTTCTGCAGGGCGCGGGCATAGGCGGTGGCGGAAATGTCGCGCCCGCCGACATTGCCGATACTGCGCACCTGGCCACCCAGAAAGCCATCGATGCCGAAGCCCGCCAGGCCCAGCACCAGAAGGCCCATCAGGATCCAGACAAAGATATTCTGCTTGCTCTTGGGCTTGGACATGCCGCTGCAACCTCGCTTCTGCACGGACTTCTGTAGTCAGATGGGGCGCGCGGGGCAAGGGGGCGGGGGGCATGGAAGGGCCACCGAGCAAGCGTGTCACGGCCCTTTCAGCGGCCGTGTTCAGCCCTCGCCGCGCAGGGCGGTGATGAAGCGGTCAACGTCTTCGGCCTGGGTGCACCAGCTTGCCACCAGCCGCACGCCGATTTCCTCCTCCTCTGGGCCGTCATCGGGCTGATGCGGTGGCCAGGGGTAGTATTGCGCGCCGGCCGCGCGGGCGCGGGCATGGGCGGCGCGGGGCAGGGTGGCAAACAGCATATTGCCGCCGCGTGGATGCGCCAGGCGCGTGCCCGGCACGGTGGCAAGCCCGGCCTCCAGCCGCTCGGCGGCGGCGTTGGCGCGGCGGGCCAGATCGCGCCACAGGTCATCTTCCAGCCAGGCGGCCATCTGCGCCGACAGGTAGCGGTGCTTGGAAAACAGATGCCCGCCGCGCTTGCGCCGCAGCTCGAATTCCCAGGCCTGGGCGGGGTCGAAGATTACCACCGCCTCGACCCCCATCAACCCGTTCTTGGTGCCGCCCAGCGACAGCACATCGACGCCGGCGCGCCAGGTCATTTTGGCCGGCGTGCAGCCCTCGGCGACCAGCGCATTGGCGAAGCGCGCGCCGTCCAGATGCACGGGCAGGCCATGGGCGCGGGCGAGGGCGGACAGCGCGGCAATCTCGGCCGGGGCGTAGCGCGTGCCGGCCTCGGTCAGGTTGGTCAGGCTGACCATGCCCTTCTGTACGTTATGCACGCCCACCGCTGCCGCCGTTTCCAGCCGCGCGGCCAGCGCCTGCGGGTCCATCTTGCCGTCCGCGCCCGCGATCGGCACCAGCTTGGCCCCGCCGGTATAGAACTCCGGCGCGCCGCATTCATCTTCCTCGATATGCGCGATCGGGGTGCAGTAGACGGCGGCCCAGGGCGGGCAATGCGTGGCCAGCGCCAGCGCGTTGGCGGCGGTGCCGGTGGCGACCAGATAGACCGCGGCCTCAGGCGCCTCGAACAGCGCGCGGATATGGGCGCGGACCTGGTCCATCAGCGGGTCGGCGCCATAGGAGGGCGCGAAGCCCTCATTGGCGCGGGTCAGCGCCGCCAGCACCGGCGCCGGCACGCCCGAGGCGTTGTCGGAGGTGAAGATCATGCGCGAGCCCCTTCAGATCTCGATGTCGATGATATGGTCTTCCCAGTCTTCCTGGTCGATCTCGTATTCCGGCAGCGTGGCGCCCCGCACCGAGAC
>SKNG01000019.1 GCA_007120685.1 Paracoccaceae bacterium
CCCGCCTATGCAGATCGCAGCCACCCCGCGCTTCAGGCCACGGCGTTCAAGCGCGTAAAGCAGCGTCACCATGATTCGCGCGCCGGAAGCGCCGATCGGATGGCCCAGCGCGCAGGCGCCACCATTGACGTTCATCTTGTCACGCGGGATGTTCATCTCGCGCATGAAGGCCATGGGCACCACGGCGAAGGCCTCGTTGACCTCCCACAGATCGACGCTGTCGACCGACCAGCCCAGCCGGTCCAGCAGCTTCTTGGCGGCGGGCACCGGCGCGGTGGTGAACCAGCCCGGCGCCTGGGCGTGGCTGGCATGGCCACGGATCACGGCGCGAACCGGCGCGCCTGCCGCCTCGGCCGCCGCGCGTGAGGCCAGCACCAGCGCCGCCGCCCCGTCAGAGATCGACGAGGCATTGGCCGCCGTTACCGTGCCGTCTTTGCGGAAGGCTGGTTTCAGCGTCGGGATCTTTTCCGGCCGCGCCTGGCCGGGCTGTTCGTCATGGCGCACCGTCACATCGCCCTTGCGGCCCCGCACCGTGACCGAGACAATCTCGCCATCGAAGGCGCCATCGGCCTGCGCGGCCAGCGCGTTGGTCAGCGAGCCCAGCGCGTAATCGTCCTGATCCTCGCGGGTGAACTGGTAATGCTGCGCGCAATCCTCGGCGAAGGTGCCCATCAGCCGGCCCTTGTCATAGGCGTCTTCCAGACCGTCCAGAAACATGTGGTCCATGACCTGGGCATGGCCGATCCGCGCGCCGCCGCGCAGTTTCGGCAGCAGATAGGGCGCCTCGGTCATGCTTTCCATGCCGCCCGCCACCATGATCCGCGCACCGCCCAGGGCGATCCGGTCATGCGCCATCATCGCGGCTTTCATGCCCGATCCGCACATCTTGTTCAGCGTCGTCGCCGGCACATCCTCGCCCAGCCCGCCGATGAACCCGGCCTGACGCGCCGGTGCCTGGCCCTGCCCCGCCGGCAGCACGCAGCCCATCAGCAATTCCTCCACATCGCCATGCGCGATGCCGGCGCCGCCAATGGCCGCGGCAACCGCCGTGCCACCCAGTTCGGCCGCAGGCACGCCGCCGAATACGCCCTGAAACCCGCCCATCGGGGTGCGGGCCGCTCCGATGATGACCACGTCTTCCATGCTTGCCTCCCGGATGCCATGAACGAATTGGCAATGGTTCCTCTTTACCCTCACCATGAAATCACTCCGAAGGCGAGGGGGAAATCGTGCAGCTGGTACCTTACAGCACGGCAGACGGGCTGGTGATTCGCGTCAACGAAGCCCGTATCGACGCCGCCGTGGCCATCGAATTCAAGGAAGCGGTGCGCCGCGCGGCCGAGGCGCCGGGCAACCCCGTGATCCTGGATCTCTCGCAGGTCGCCTTTCTGGACAGCAGCGGGCTGGGGGCGGTGGTGGCAGTGATGAAGCTGCTGGCGCCGGACCGGGTGCTGCAGCTTGCCGCGCTCAGCCCCTCGGTGGCCAAGGTGTTTCGTCTGACCCGCATGGACAGCATCTTCACCATCCACCCCGAGGTGCCAGGGACCGCACCGCCCGCCCGCAAGGCAACGGTGTGAGCAGGATGACAAAGCTTCACCCCATGCGCGCGCCTTTCGTCCCGCCGGACGAAAATGGCAGCGCCAGCGCCGCAGACCCGGGTGAACCACCCGGTACCCAGTCAGGCGAAGGCCGCTTCGCCCGCCGGTTCGAAGCAGGCGATATGGCGACCAGAGAGGTTCTGGCGCTGCTGATGCAACGGCTGGCAGCGCTCGATATCGACGAGGATGACCAGGCGAATGCCGAACTGATCCTGGCCGAGGCGCTGAACAATGTCAGCGAGCATGCCTATCGCGGTGGCTCTGGCCCGGTCGAACTGGTCGTGGACATCAGCCGCGCCGGGGTTGACTGCCTGGTCTGTGACCGGGGACAGGCGATGCCCTACGGCAAGGCACCCGACCCGGCGTTGCCCGTCATCGACCCGCCGGATATCATGCCCGAAGGCGGCTTCGGCTGGCATATCATCCGATGCCTGTCCACCGACCTGCACTACATCCGTAGCGAGGGATGGAACCGGCTGAGCTTCCGGGTGCCGTTCGGCGGTTTCGACTGAGCATCGCGTTCCCGAGGCCGTGCCGATGGCGTCGATCAGAGGCTGGGCATGAAGGCCGGGACGGCGGCTTCCATCTTCCAGACGCAGACAATCGGCCTCGAAGAAACAGGGGCGGGGCAGCCCGTTCGGTCGGACCGCTTGCGCTTGCCGCGGGCGGGGACTAGCACTCGGCAGTCGAAAACCCCGGAGGCCGGAATGCGAGTGCTCATCAACGGCTTCGGCCGGATCGGCCGGACGGTGCTGCGCGCCTGGGCGCGAGAGCGGCGCGTGGCGGGCATGCAGAGCGCGGCGGCGGCACCTTGGCCGGAGATCGACCTGGTTGCCGTCAACGACATCGCCCCGGCAGAAACCTGCGCGCATCTTTTCGAATACGACAGCGTGTTCGGCCCCTTCGACCAGCGCGTCGCGCTGGACGGCGGCGCGCTGATCGTCGGCCCGCATCGGCTGCGGCTGACCCATGAGCCCGATATCGCCCGCCTGGACCTGCGCGACATCGACCTGGTGATGGAGTGCACGGGCCAGGCCGAGCGGCAGGAGGAAGCTACGCGCGGCCTGCGGGCCGGGGCGCGGCGGGTGCTTATCTCCGGCCCCTCGGCCGCGGCCGAGATCACGGTCGTCTTCGGCGCAAACGAGAGCGGCCTTGACCCCGCGCATCGGCTGATCTCAAACGCGTCCTGCACCACCAATGCGCTGGCCCCGCTGGCAAGGCTGATCGACCGCGCCTGGGGGCTCGAGTCAGGCTGGATGACCACCATTCACTGCTATACTGGCAGCCAGCCCACCGTGGACGCCCCGCGCGGCGCTGATCTGGCCCGGGCGCGCGCCGCGGCGCTGTCGATCGTGCCGACCACCACCAGCGCCGGGCGGTTGCTGGACGTGGTGCTGCCGGAACTGGCCGGGCGGCTGGCCTGTTCGGCGGTGCGGGTGCCCACCGCCAGCGTCTCGGCGGTGGATCTGTGCGTGATGACGCGCCAGCCGGTAGATGTGGCAAGCGCCAACGCGCTGATGCGCGAGGCGGGCGGCGTGATCGGCTGGACCGACCGGCCGCTGGTATCGACCGACCTGCGCGCGCGGCCGGAAAGCGTGGTCATGGCGCTGCGCGAGACTGCGCTGACCGCCGGCGGCATGCTGCGGGTGTTCGGCTGGTATGACAACGAATGGGGGTTTTCCTGCCGGATGCTGGACATGGCGCAGCGCATCGGGCGGCTGTCGGACTGACCGTCGGCAACAAAGGCGCCTACCCTTCGGTCTTCGCCTGATTGCCCCGGCAAGCGCGCATACCGGCGGAAAACGGGCTTTGTAAGACACCCGTTCGCACGCGCCTTCGAAGGCGCGTCACACCACGCCCACCGAAGCGATCGACCCGAACCGGTATCAGCCGGCTTCGCTGCCGCCCCCGATACCGAGCAGCCGCATCAGGTGTTCGGGCTCGTCGAAGACCAGCCGCACGGGCAAGGTCAGCACGTGCGACCGCAGCGCCTGCGGCAGGCGCACCGCGTCCTTCTCCGTGGTGACCAGTTGCGCGCCCAGCGCCCGGGCCTCGCGTTCCAGCCGGGCAAACAGCGCTGCCCCCAGCGGCTGGTGATCGGACAGCGCCTGCGCGCGCAGCACCTGCGCCCCCTGCGCCGCCAGGCTGGCGAAGAACTTTTCGGGCCGTCCGATCCCGGCAAAGGCCAGCACCCGCAGCCCGCGCCAGTCCATCCCGGTGGCCAGCGGCTCGATCCGGGCGCCCAGCAGCGGCACGCCATCGGGCGCCTGGCCCCGTGCCGCGTCCAGCACCGGCCCCCATCGCCGGGCAAACCGCGCCCGCGCCTGCGCGTTGCCGATGGCCAGCACCAGATCGGCGCGGGCCAGCCCTTCGGCCACCGGTTCGCGCAGGGGGCCAGCGGGCAGGCAGCGGGCATTGCCGAAACCGACCTCGGCATCGACCACGACAAGGGAACGATGCTGCCGCACCGCAGGGTTCTGAAAGCCGTCATCCATCAGCACCACCGCCGCCCCTGCCGCCTTCGCCGCGCGCACCCCGGCGGCACGGTCGCGCGCCACCCAGACCGGCGCGAAGGCCGCCATCAGCAGCGGCTCGTCGCCGACCTCGGCGGCGCTGTGGCGCTGCGCATCCACCCGCACCGGCCCGGAAAGCCGGCCGCCATAGCCCCGCGAGACGATATGCACCGCCTGCCCCTGTGACGCGAACATTTGTGCCAGGGCAATGGTGGTCGGTGTCTTTCCGGTCCCGCCCACATTCAGGTTGCCAATGCAGATGACCGGCAGGTCCGGCCGCCAGCCAGGCCGCTGCAGGCGCCACCGGGTGGCCAGCGCCTGCAGCCAGCCCAGCGGCGCCAGCAGCCGCGCCTGCCAGCCCGGTGCCTCGGGCAGGTTGAACCAGAAGCGCGGCGGCTTCACGTCTGGCCACCGCTGGCGGTATGCTGGCGCAGCCATGCCAGCAGCGCCCGGGCCACCCTGTCGGTGGCGTCATTGCCCCGCGTGACCAGTTCCCAGCCGTTCAGGGCCGCCGTTGCCACGGCCTCGGGCTGCAGCAACAGGCCGATCGTGTCGCCCAGCGCATCCGCCGAGGCAACCTGCCTGCCGGCACCGATCATTGAAAGCTGGTCCAGAAGTGGCCGCATGGCTGGCGGCGCGTGCGGCCCGAACACCGGCGCCGAGCCCAGCGCAAGGGCGGTCAGCGGCGCCGGGGCATTGGCGCTTTCGCTCAATGTGCCGCCCAGATAGCAGGCCTTTGCCAGACGCAGGAACAGGCCGGCATCCTCGCCGGTATCGGCGATATAGACCTGGGTGGTCTCGGCGATGTCCTCGTCAAGGCTGCGCCGGGCGTGAACCAGGCCGATGTCATCGGCGACAGCCGCGATGCCGGGGGCGTCTTCCAGGTTGGCCGGGCTGGCGACCAGCAACAGGCGGTGGAACTGCCGCAGGGCCTGGGCCTGGGCCAGCAGCACATGAGCCGCCTCGGTCCGGGGCAGCTGCTGGGCAAACCACACCGGCCGGCCGGCGAGTGCCGTGCCCAAGGCCTGCAGTTCCGACCGGTTGCAGGGCATCGCGGGCGGAAACCGGGCCATGGCGCCGCTGACCTGTATCGCCACCCCATCGCCTGCACCGGGCTTCAGCGCCTCGGCGGCCTGCTGATCACGGCAATGCACCTCGGTAAAACCGGCGAGCGGTGCTTTCCGTGCCCCACCCCAGAGCCGCCAGCGCGGCGCGCTGTCGGGCCGATGCGCATCGACCAGAAACAGCCCCATCGACCGGCTGCGCGCACAGTCGGTCAGAGCGCGTGGCAGCATGCTGCCGGCCAGCACCAGGGCAGAGGGCGCGTTGCGCTGGGCGAAGGTCTGCACCGCGCGTGCGTCATCGGGCGCGCCGGGAAGGCCCTGCGCCCCCGGACCGGTGAGCAGGCAGGCGGGGGGCGCCGGCATATCGCCCAGATGCTGCGCCAGAACTGAAAGCACCGCCGCGCCATTGTCATCGGTGCCATGCAGCCACAGCCGCGCCCGGGCACTAGCGCCGGCGTGACCGGAACGGGGCATTGCAGGCCGATCCGGCGGCATGGCGGGGCTCAGGTCTCGACAGCCCGGGTGGGGCTCTGTTCCTGCCCCTCTTCCAGCAGGCGGTGCAGATGGGCGATGAAGTACCGCGTGTCGGCCTGATCGACGGTGCGCTGAGCCTCGGTCTTCCAGGCGCGATAGGCGCTGGCGTAATCGGGGAACAGGCCGACGATATGGATGGCCGAGGGATCGGCGAATTCGGTCGATGCCGGGTCGGTCAGCGTGCCGCCAAAGACCAGGTGCAGGCGTTGTGCCATGATGTCGTCTCCTCTTTCAAAGGGGCCGCACGAACGGCCGGGCTTCGGCTATGCCTGGCGTGCCGGGCGCCGGCCATCATGGGCACGGCCCGCCCAGTGCCGTCAGCAAGCCGGCATGAAGGGGCCGCGACGCGGCCAGCACGCCCGGATTGCGGGCGCTTTTTCGGTTGAAGCGCAGCGCCTGGCCGTGGCGGTCGGTGACCATGGCGCCGGCCTCGGCGGCGATCAGGGCGGCGGCGGCAATGTCCCAGTCCCAAGTATCGCGCAGGGTGATCATCGCGTCAAAGGCGCCCTCGCCGATCAGCGCCAGCCGCCAAGCCAGCGACGGGCGAAAATGTCGGCTGACGCGCGGCACGCCCCCGGGCCAGTGGCGCGGCTCCAGCGCCGCGCGGGCGGCCAGCACCCGCGCCCCGGCCAGGTCGACCCGGCCCGAGGCCGTGACCTGCCGATCGTTAAGCCAGGCACCGCCGCCGGCGATGGCACGATAGGTCAGGTTCAGGAGCGGCAGATGCACCACGGCCGCCACCGGGCTGCCGTCGCGCACCACGGCCAGGGCATGGGCGAAGCTTTTCTGCCCGTCGATGAAGGCGCGGGTGCCGTCAATGGGGTCGATCACGAAGACCGAAGGGGCGTGCAGCCGGGCGCTGTCATCCAGCGGCGCGCTTTCTTCGGAGAGCCAGCCATAGGCCGGGCGCGCACCCAGCAGGCGGCCGTGCAGGTAGTCGTTCACTTCCAGATCGGCCTCGGTTACCGGCCCCTGCCCCGCGCCCTTGTCCCAGGCGCGCGCACCCCGTTGGAAATGGCGGCGCGCGATCTCGCCCGCGCCCAGCGCCGCTTCGGTCAGCAGCGCCAGATCGGCCTCTGAAGCCGGGGCGGCCGGCAGGGCGGGATCAGGCGCCGGCAAGCGTCAGCCCCTCCACCAGCAGCGAGGGCACCACCGTGCCCAGATACATCCGCGCGTCATTGGCCGGGGTCAGGTGCATCAGCATGTCGCGGAGGTTTCCGGCGATGGTGCATTCATTGACCGGATAGGCGATTTCGCCGTTTTCCACCCAGAACCCCGAGGCGCCGCGCGAATAGTCGCCCGTATTGGGGTTGATGGTGGCGCCGATCAGCGAGGTAACAAGAAGCCCGGTGCCCATGTCGCGCATCAGATCCGCCGGCGACTGCCCGCCCTGCGTCAGTGCAAGGTTCGAGGTGCCGGGCGAGGGCGGCGCCGAGGGGCCGCGCGTGGCGTTGGCGGTGCTTTGCAGCCCCAGCTTTCGGGCTGTGGCTAGGTCCAGCACCCAGCCCTGAAGCACACCGCCGGCGACCAGATCGCGCGGGGCGGTTGCCAGCCCCTCGGCATCGAAGGGGCGGGAGCCGGCGATGCGGGGGCGCAGCGGATTTTCGGTCAGGCTCATCCCGGCGGGCAGCACCGGCTGGCCCAGCGCATCGCGCAGCCAGCTGGAGCCGCGCGCGATGGCGGTGCCGTTGATGGCCGAGACCAGATGGCCGATCAGCGAGGAGGCGATGCGCTCGTCATAAAGCACCGGAAAGGCGCCGGAGGGGGGTTTGCGCGCCCCTGCCCGCGCTACAGCGCGGGTGCCGGCCAGTTGGCCGATGCCGGGCGCATCCGGCAGATCGCCCAGATGGATCCGCGATTCGGCAGCCCAGTCGCGTTCCATCGCCGTGCCGCTGCCGGTGATCGCCACGCAGCTGGTGCTGTGCCCGGTGCGCGCATAGCCGCCCGAAAAGCCGTTGGTCGCCGCCAGCCAGACCTGCCGCCGCCCGTAACTGGCCGAGGCACTGTCGATCTGGCTGACGCCCAGCACAGCCAGCGCCGCCGCTTCGGCCGCCAGGGCGCGCTCCTGCAGGGCCTCGGGCACGGGTTCGGGGGCGGGGTCGTCCAGATCCAGCGCGGTGGCGTCGCGGGTGGCGGCCAGCTGGGCGGGATCGGCGAGGCCGGCGTGGGGGTCCTCGGGGGCCTCGCGCGCCATGGCGACGGCGCGTTCGGCCATGGCGCGCAGGGTTTCGGGCCGGCCGTCACCGCTGGACACGCAGGCCTGCCGGCGGCCGATCAGCACGCGCAGGCCCAGATCCAGCCCCTCGGCCCGTTCGGCCTGCTCCAGCGTGCCGCCACGCACATCGACCGAGACCGAGGTGCCCTGCACGACGATCGCATCCGCCGCCGGCGCCCCGGCCGCGCGAGCGGCCGCCAGCAGCGCCTGCGCCAGGTCGGCGGGGGCCGGATCGGTGCTGCCGGCGGTTGGTGCGGGTTGGGTCATCCGGGCGGCCTTTCTTGCCTGAAACATGGCCGATGACCTAGCCTGCCCCAGCGCCAAAGAAAAGCTCAGCCAACACGGGCGCGGGAAAACGGGCCTTCGAAGGCCCGTGCGCACGCGCGTTCGAACGCGCGTTTTGCCGCGTTGTCAGCGGTTGCCGCGCGTGGCAGCTGTCGGGCGCTGTCATGCGCCGGTCTCTGCCACGTGCAGCCCCTCTGCCACGGTCCGCGCCAGCACCGCATCGACCATCGCGCCGGCGCTGCCGGTATAGCCCGCCGGGTCCAGCAGCCGGTCCAGCCTTGCCGGGTCCAGATGCGGGGCCAGCGCGGCATCGGCCAGCAGCGCCGCGCGTAGCGGGATGCCCCGGGCCAGCGCGGCCTTTGCAGCCCGTTCCACCGCTTCCTTTGCCGCGCCGCGCCCCATCGCCGGGGCCAGCCCCATCATCACCGCCTCGGCCATGATCAGCCCGCCGCCCTCGGCCAGATTGGCGGCCATGCGCGCCGCATCAACCTCCAACCCTTCCAGCACCCCGCGCATCTGCGCCAGCGCCCCGGACAGCAGCACGAACCCGTCGGGCACAACCAGCCATTCCGTCGGCATCGCCCCCGCGCCGCGCTCGTGCTCCTGCATCATCGCGTCCAGTTGCAGCGCCGGCAGGTCGCGCAGCCGCCGGGCAATGGCGATGACCTGCGGGCAGGCCACCGGGTTGCGCTTTTGCGGCATGGTGGAAGACCCGCCACGGCCGGGCACCGCCCCCTCGAACACCTCACCGACCTCGGAGCGCATCAGAAGCACAACCTCGCCCGCGATCTTGCCCAGCGTGGCACCCAGCAGCGCCTGCCATTGCACCAGCTCCGCCCAGCGGTCGCGCGCCACATGCCAGGTGATCGCCGGCTCGCCCAGACCCAGATCGCGCATCATCGCCGAGCGCACCGCCAACCCCTGATCGCCCATCGTGGCCAGCGTCCCCACCGCGCCGCCCAACTGGCCCACCAGCAGGCGCGGGCGCAGCGCGACGAGCCGCGCGCGGTGGCGCAGCGCCTCGTCCAGCCAGACCGCCGCCTTGTAGCCAAAGGTGACCGGCACCGCCTGTTGCTGGAACGACCGGCCCGCCATCACGGTATCACGATGCGCCCGCGCCAGCCCGGCCAGGGCACGGCACAGCGCATCCAGATCGCCCTGGATCAGATCCAGCCCGGCGCGCATTTGCAGCACGCAGCCGGTGTCAATGATATCCTGCGTGGTGGCGCCGTAATGCAGCCAGCGGCGGTGTTCCGGCTCCAGCAGCGCGCCGAAATGCTTCACCAGCGGCACGATGGCGATGCCGGAAACGTCATAATCAGCCTTCATCGCGGCCAGATCCAGCGCCTCGGGCCTTGCCGCGCGGGCAATCGCCTGGGCGGCATCGGCAGGGATCATGCCCAGCCCGGCCTGGGCGCGGGCCAGCGCCGCCTCGGCCTGCAGCCAGCCATCCAGCCGCGCCCGGTCAGAAAAAACCGCGCGCATGGCCGCGGTGCCGAACCCGTCGCCCAGATAGGCGGAATCGAGAACCGAGACCACGCCCGCCCCCTTAGCCGCCGGTCAGCCGATACCCCTCGCCGCGCACCGTCTGCAGAAAACGGGGCTGCCTGGGGTCCGGCTCGATCTTGCGGCGCAGGCGGGTAATCTGCACATCGATGGCACGCTCCTGCGCCAGTTCGGCGCCGCTGACACCGCGCTGGCGGCTCATCTCGTCAACCAGCACCTCGCGCGCCAGCACCGAGCCCTGGTGCTGGGCCAGAATGCGCATCAGCGCCGCCTCGGTCTGGGTCAGGCGCACAGGCTTGGTGCCGTCGGTCAACTCGCCGCTTTCCAGATCGTAACGCAGCCGGCCCAGCGCCAGCAGCCGCGGCTTGGCGACAACGGGCCGGGGCTGGGGCGCGCGGCGCAGGATCGCGTTGATTCGCAACACCAGTTCGCGCGGCTCGAAGGGTTTGGCCAGATAATCATCGGCGCCGGCCTGCAAGCCCGCGATCCGGTCGCGCGGCTCGCCCCGCGCGGTCAGCAGGATGACCGGCACCGCCATCTCTTGCCGCAGCGCCATCAGCAGGGCGATCCCGTCCTCGCCCGGCATCATCACGTCCAGCACGATCAGATCGAAGGCCAGCCCGGACAGCAACCGCCGGGCCTTGGCCGCATCACGCGCGGTGGTGACCAGAAAGCCCTGTCGGATCAGGTATTTCTGCAACAGTCCGCGAATGCGGTCGTCATCATCGACGATCAGCAGATGCGCCTCTGGCGGGGCCGCGCCATCGTCCGGGCGGTCTGTTCCTGCCATCCCCGAAGGCTCGGCCAGCGTGCTCATGACTGCGTATCCCTCAGCGCCAGATATTGCGCGCGAATCTCGTCGTCCATCATCGCCTCCAGCACCTGCCGGAACCCCGCCACCGCCTGCGGCCCGGCGGCGCGATAGGCCGCGCGCATCCGCGCCCTTTGCGCCTCGGACAGGCGGCGTTCCAGTTCGGCACCGCGCTCGGTCAGGCGCAGATGCCGCTCGCGCCGGTCGCTTTTGCCAACTCGGCTTTCCACCAACCCGTCGGCGATCAGCGTGCGCAACACCCGGTTCAGCGACTGTTTCGTCACCCCCAGCACCGACAGAAGCGCGTTGACCGTCAGCCCGGGGCGGCGATTGATGAAATGTACCGCCCGGTGATGGGCGCGCCCATAGCCAAGTTCCGACAGGATGCGGTCCGGGTCAGCCGTAAAGCCGCGATAGGCGAAGAACATCGCCTCGATCCCCTTGCGCAACTGCTCGTCAGTCAGAAAGAGCAGGCTCTCACCGCCGGTTCCCGCTTCGCTCATACCCATGCGCCACCATTTCGCCTGCCGGTTTTCATCGGCAGTTTATGTCAGCCTTGTTGACTTTCCAAGAATCAATTGATAGCGCTTCGTTCGATTTGGCGCAACTTTATGTCCGGTTCGGACCTTATATACGCAACAATCCTAAAAGGCTGCAGGAGGCACCGATGGCCAGCTATGACAATCGCGAGGGTTTCATCTGGATGGATGGCGCGCTGGTGCCCTGGCGCGATGCCACCACCCATGTGCTGAGCCATGCGCTGCATTACGCCAGTTCGGTCTTCGAGGGCGAACGGTGCTACAACGGCAAGATCTTCAAGGGCCATGAGCATTCGGTGCGGCTGCTGGAGTCCGGGGCGCTTCTGGACATGCCGATCCCCTGGACGGCCGAGCAGATCGACGAGGCGAAGGACGCGGTGCTGAAAGCCAACAACCTGACCGAAGCCTATGTGCGCGCCGTGGCCTGGCGCGGCGCGGGCGAGGATATGGGCGTAGCGGCGCGGCGCAACCCCGTGCGGCTGGCCATCGCCGCCTGGGAATGGGGCGCCTACTACGGTGATGCGAAAACGCAGGGCGCCAAGCTGGATATCGCCAAATGGAAGCGCCCCTCGCCCGAGACGATCCCCACCGCGGCCAAGGCGGCGGGCCTCTACATGATCTGCACCATGTCCAAGCACGCGGCCGAGGAGAAGGGCTGTTCGGACGCGCTGTTCTTCGACTGGCGCGGTTATGTGGCCGAGGCGACGGGGGCGAATGTCTTTTTCGTCAAGGACGGCGAGGTGCATACGCCTGTCCCCGACGCCATCCTGAACGGCATCACCCGCCAGACCGTCATACAGATGCTGCACGACATGGGCATCACCGTGCATGAGCGCCATATCATGCCGGACGAATTGTCCAGCTTCCAGCAATGCTGGCTGACCGGCACGGCGGCAGAGGTGACGCCGGTGGGTCAGATCGGCGAGTGGCATTTCCAGGTCGGCCAACTGACCCGTGATGTCGCGGCGGCCTATGAAAAGCTGGTGCGCAGTTAGGCGCGGCCACGCAAACGCCGAAAACGGAAAGCCCGGCCGCGTGGCCGGGTTTTTCGTTTTCTGATGATGCCGCGCGGGTCGCTTCGGTCAGCGGCGGATGCCCAGCTTGCCGATCAGATCGCGGTAGCGGGCTTCGTCCTTGCCCTTCAGATAGTCCAGCAGCTTGCGGCGCTGGGCAACCATCATCAACAGCCCGCGGCGCGAGTGGTTGTCTTTCTTGTGGGTCTTGAAATGCTCGGTCAGCGTGCTGATCCGCGAGGTCAGGATGGCGACCTGCACCTCGGGCGAGCCGGTATCGCCTTCCTTGGTGGCGAATTCCTTGATCAGACGGTTCTTTTCTTCAACGGTGATCGACATCGTGGTCTCCTGTGCAAAAGGGTTCGGGTTCAAGCCGGGATGTCGTCCAGCAAGACCCGCAAGCGCGCCGGCATGGTACTTGCCGACGATGGGGGCGTTTAGCCACAAATCCGGCCACGCGCAACCGCTCTTCGCGGCCCTCTTGCCTGTCGCGCCAGGCAACGGGGTGCGGCGCGCAACGGGCGGGCACCGCGCGCCGCGCCAGCGCGCCAAGCGTTAACCAAGCGCGCAGAATCACGGGGGTTTCCCCACGGCAGACGTCATTTGTTCACCTCTGTTCACGTATGTTCGCCTTGGGTGACAGACAGGGCGGCGGATACCGGCCAGAGGTGCGGGATGTGGATGTTGATGGGCCTGATGGGCATGCTTGTGGCGTCAAGCGTCGCGGATGCCTTCATGAAATACGAGAGCGGGAATCAGGGCGGCACCGAGGAGCCGGGCGCCGAGGAGGCGTCAGGCGATGCCTGGGACGATGCCTCGGGCGGGGCGGCGGGAACCGGTTCTGCCAGCCTGGAACAACACGGCGACTTGCTGGCGCCCGAGGCACAGGGCGAGGCACTGGGCGAGGCACTGGGCGAGGCGCGCGCGCCGGACCCCTGGCTGGACGAGTGGCGCGAGGACGGGTTTGTCAACGATGACACGGCGCCCCCGGCACCGGACGATCCCGGCCCGCCGCCCGCCGAGCCGCCAGCACCTCCGACCGAGCCCACCGAGCCGGACCCCTGGCTGGACGGTTGGCACGACGACAGCTTTACCAGCAACGACGATACGCCGGACATGCCCGGCGAGCCGGATGCCGACCCCGGCGACGACGGTGATCCCGGCAACGACGCCGAGATACCGCACGCGGCGCCCGCCGATCCCTGGCTGGATGGCTGGCGCGACGACAGCTATGTCAGCAGCGATATCCCCGAGAACCTGGCCGCGCTGGCCGGCGGCGCGCAGGCCGTGCATGTGCTGGGCGCGGGCGAGTTGTTCGACACCGGCGGCAGCAGCGGGGCCTTTGTCATCGGCGACTGGATCGGCGACGGCGACCCACCGGTGATCCGCAGCTTCGACCCGCTGTCCGACCGGCTGATCTTTGCCTTTGACGAAGCCCTGGGCCCGCCGGAAATCACCGTCAGGGCGGGCGACGAAACGGCGCCTGCGCTCCTGATGATCGATGCCCAGCCAGTGCTGGCGATGGAAGGGGTGCGGGATCTGGATGCCGGGTCGATCCGGCTTTATCCCGTCAGTCTTGATACATGACACGCGCACCCGCCGGTTGTCCGGCCGGTGCCGCCCCGGTCAGATCACCCGGACCTGCGTGCCGATATGCACCATCTCGAACAGTTCCTCGACATGGTGGTTGAACAGGCCGATGCAGCCATTCGACGCACGGCGCCCGATCTTGCGCACGTCGTCGATGCCGTGGATGCGGTAATACTGCCAGCCCAGGTTCAGGGCCCGGGTGCCCAGCGGGTTGTCCGGCCCGGACTCGACCCGCTCTGGCAGATAGGGCTGACGCTCGCGCATGCCCGGCGTGGGGATCCAGACCGGATCGCGCCGCTTCAAAACGATGGTGGTGTAACCGCGCCGGGTGAAATCCTCGGTCATCGGGGCCGAGCTGGGATACAGACGATAAACGCTCTGGTCCTCTGCCCAGTAATGCAACGCGCGCGACTGCGTGTCGCAGACAATGGCGCCCAGCCGCAGGTTGCTGAAGTGATCGCGCCAGTCGATGGTGCGGAAGCTCATCACATTGTGGCGCACGCGGGCGCCGGCGGGTGCCGTGTCCTCGATCTCGCCAACGAAATCCTGCGCTTCCGCCCGGCGGACAAGCGCCGGCGTGGCAAGCGCGGCAAGACCACCGGCCAGAAAGGTTCGACGCCCGGGGCGAGGTCTGGACATGACAGCCTCCTACAGCAATTCAGTCAAATCATGGGGTAGGGAAAACACCAACTCGGGGCATATGACAAGCCGTGACTGTTCACTTTCTTGCGCAACAGGGTCTTGATTCGGGCTGGCGACGGGCACTACGCGCCGTTAGCGTGCTGCGAAAGCAGTCCGGAGCGTCAGATGAAAGAACATCGAATCACCACCGACAGCGGCATCATCTGCTGCCATGACAGCGGCAGCGATAGCCCGCCTCTGCTGCTGATCCACGGCAATTCGTCCTGCAAAGAGGTGTTTGCGGCACAGTTCGCCGACCCGGCATTGGCCGGCTTCCGCCTGATCGCGCCGGATCTGCCGGGGCATGGCGCCTCGGACGATGCGTCAGACCCGGCGACCACCTACACCTTCGGCGGGTATGCCGGCGTTCTGGAACAGGTGCTGACAGCGCTGAACGTCGCGCGCCCGGTGGTGTTCGGCTGGTCGCTGGGCGGTCATGTGGCGCTGGAACTGGCCGGGCGCGGCAACGCCCTGGCCGGAGTGATGATCTGCGGCACGCCGCCGGTAAAGCCCGAACTGCCCTGTCTGATGGCCGCCTTCAACATCGATCCGGCGGCCGAGAACCTGACCGGCAAGCGCGATTTCACCGATGAAGACGCGCTGGCCTATGCCACGCATACCGCCGGGGTGGGCAGTCAGGTGGACCCGCATCTGCTGGCGATGGTCCGCCGCACTGACGGGCGCGCGCGCGAAATCATGTTCGGTTCTGTCGTCAGCGGTGTCCCCATGGACGAACAGGTCATCGTCGCCAGCATGGCCATGCCGCTGGCGGTGGTGAACGGCGCTGAGGATCCCTTCATCCAGCACAGCTATTTCGACACGCTGCGCTATGCAACCCTGTGGCCACAAGGCATTGTGGCCCTGCCGGGAGCCGGCCATGCCCCCTTTCTGCAGACGCCTGCGGCCTTCAACCCCTTGCTGAGTCAGTTTGCGGCGGCGTGCCAGACATAGCTTGCGCGACCGCGGAAACCTTGGCCGGGCGCGGGAAACGGCTTAGGTTCCAGCCCGAGCAACGGGAAACCTGATCATGACCGTCCAAAGAAAAGCCGGCTCGCCAATACCCGTCACCCTGCTGACGGGATTTCTGGGCTCTGGAAAGACAACTCTGCTGAACGCCCTGCTGCGCGATCCCGGCATGGACCGCGCCGCCGTGGTGGTCAACGAATTCGGCGAGATCGGCCTGGATCACGACCTGATCGAGCAGTCCAGCGAGGCGACGGTGCTGATGTCTTCGGGCTGCCTGTGCTGCACGGTGCGCGGCGATCTGGGCAACACGCTGGCCGATCTGCTGGCCCGCCGGCAGGCAGGCGCCATCGCCTTCGACCGTGTGCTGATCGAGACCACGGGCATCGCCGATCCCGGCCCGATCGTGCATGCGCTGGTGCTGGATCCGGAACTGACCGACGATTTTGCCCTGGACGGGGTGGTGGTGACGGCCGATGCTGCTGCCGGCCCTGGCACGCTGGACCACCATTTCGAAGCCGTACAGCAGATCGCCATGGCCGACAGGATCGTGCTGACCAAGACCGATCTGGTTTCCCCCCCGGCGCTGGCGCGTTTTGAATCGCGCCTGGCCGCGCTGAACCCCGGCGCGCCGCGTCATCGCGCCGATCAGGGGCGCATCGATCCCGGCCTGCTGTTCGGCCTGGCACCGCAGACCGGCAGCACGCCGGCGCAGGCTCTGGGCTGGGTGGCCACCGCGCAGGCACCGGCGCGCAGCGCGCTGCCGCCCCTCAGCGGGCTGACGATGAAACCGGGTGGCACGCTCGGCATGGCTGCGGTCTCGCCCCCGCAGAACCACGGTCTGTTCGGCGATACCACCGCACGGCCGCCAGCGGGGCCGGCGGGCGCTGGCAGCCATGACGGCCGCATCACCTCGCAATCGGCCGAGATCGAGCTCCCCATCCCCCCCATCGTGTTCGACCTGTGGCTGGAATCGCTGATGCACAGCGCCGGCGCCAATATCCTGCGGCTCAAGGCGGTGGTTCATGTGCAGGGGCTGGATCATCCCTTCGCCCTGCATGGCGTGCAGCATGTCTTCCACCCGCCGGTACCGCTGCCCCATTGGCCCGGCGGCGACACGGTGTCGCGCATCGTGGTCATCGGCCGAGATCTGCCGCCGGCTTATCTGGAAGAAAGCCTGCAGTTCCTCCGCAACCCGCCGCCGGTGACGGCGCACAGCCTTTAATTCAGGGGCTGCGATGCACCGGGTTGGCCGGCTGCCTGCGTTTTGATCGCGTTGGGACACAGCTGCCCGCCGCACCGGCGTCAAGTAGAGTTTATTGCATCTGCATCGAAAGGGGTTGAGCGGTGTCATTGCGCTGACATATGCCTGCGGTGATTCTTGAAACGATGATTCGCATTGGGGAGAGCGCCATGGACAGAAGAAATCAGCCAGCCGAGTTCTGGGGCCAAAGCGTCAGTTTCTGGGCGCGCCTCTGGCAGCAGCAGTTCGAATTCGCCCTGCGGTTCTGGGGTGCCTGGGCCAGCCGGATCCCGCATGAGACCGCCGCCGATCTGGCGCGCGAGGCCGAACATATGAAGACGATCACCTCGCGTGGGACCGCCAAGGCGGCAAGCGCCAGCGCCAGGGCGACAAGCGGCACGAAGACAGCGCGGGCGACGGTCCCGAAAAAGGCCCCGGAACCGAAAGCCGAGCCGGTGTCGACATCGGCCCGCAAACCGGCTGCCAACAGCGTATCCCCTGCGCCCCAGGCTTCCAAGGCGCGCCGGACACCCCGGCGGGCGGCCTCTTCTGCTGCCTCCACCCCCGCCGCCGCCCCGAAAGCCCCGGCGAAGGCAGCCGCCAAGGCCGCGCCCACCCGATCAAGCAAGGCGCAGGCTGCGCCCGCAAAAGCCGCGAAAGCGCCGGCCGAGCCGGTGAAGTCGGTGCCGTCAAAGCCGGCGGAACCGGTTAAAGCAGCAACCACGGCCACCGCTTCCACAAGCACCAGCCCGGCAAGAACCGACGCCCCAAAGGCCGCCGCACAGCCGGCGCCGGCAACGAAACCCGCACCGTCGGCAGCGGCCGCGAAAGCCCCGTCTGCCGAAACACCGGCGGCGAAGTCGCCAACGGCTGACCGTGCCGCCGGATCGCCGAGCAACACGGCACCCGCCAAAGCGTCGCCCACCCCCCCGGCGAGCGGCCCCAACACAATCCACTGACGCTTGTCACCGGGCGCAGGAACGAACCGGGCCTGCTCAGGCGGCCCGGTTTTTCCGTTTCTGTTCCGACATGGCGGAGTGCTGGCTGTTCAACTCGGTTGACGCTCGGCCCAGCCTGCAAAGATGCGCTCCAAGGCAATGACGATGTAGTAGAGGAAGATCCCCAGGATCGCGAGCGCGATCAGCACGGCAAACATCAGCGGGAAGTCGCTGTTGGTCTGGGCGCTCTGGAACAGATGCCCCAGCCCGCGGCCATGCGGGGTGATGATCTCCACCAGATTGGTGCCGATGAAAGCCAGCGTCGCCGCCACCTTCAGCGCGCCGAAGAACTCGGGCAGGGTCTTCGGCAGGGCGATCTTCCAGAACACGGTGAAGCGGCTGGCGCCCAGAGAGCGCAGGATGTCGCGGTATTCCGGCTCCAGCGTCGACAGGCCGATGGCGACCGAGACGGCGATGGGGAAGAAGCTGATCAGAAAGGCCATCAGCACGGTGTTGAAATCATGCTGGCCGATGAACATCAGCGCGATGACCGGCACCACCGTCGCCTTCGGGATGGCGTTGAAGCCGACCAGGATGGGATACAGCGCGTCGTTCATGATCCGGCTCAGGCCCATGATCATGCCCAGCAACGTGCCCACCACCACGGCAATCGCCAGCCCGGCGACCGTGCGCCACAATGTCTGCCAGCCATATTGCCAGAACAGCGCCTCGTGCCGCTGATAGGCCGGCCAGAGCTGCGAGGGCGCGGCCATCTGGAACGGGCGCCAACCCTTGTACCAGACCAGCCACTCCCAGAACAGAAGCAGGATCGCCATGGCGATCAGCGGCACCAGGATCTTCTGCCAGTTGATCCGGATCATGCCCGCCCCTCCTGCCCGTCGCGGCCCTGCGCGATGCGGATCTGCTGGCGCAACTCTGCCAGACGCTCCACCGATTCGGCGCTGTAAAGCATCTCCAGCGGGCGCGGGCCCGGCATGTCGATCGGCATCACGTATTGCGTTGTGGCGGGGCGGCCGGACAGCACCACCACCTGATCGCCCAGATAGACGCTCTCGCGCAGGTCATGGGTGATCAGCACCGCCGTCACCGGCTCCTTCACCCGCAACTCGTGCATCGTCTGCCACAGATCCTCGCGCGTGAAGGCATCCAGCGCGCCGAAGGGCTCGTCCAGGATGATAACATCGGGCTTGTGCACCAGCGCCCGGCACAGGCTGGCGCGCTGCCGCATGCCACCCGAAAGCTCTGACGGGCGCTTGTGCTCGAACCCCTCCAGCCCCACCATCGCCAGCAACGCGCGCGCGCGGGCCTCCTTCCGCGCGCGCGGCATGGTCGGCGCGACGATTTCCAGAGGCAGCATGACGTTCTTCAGGATCGTGCGCCATTCCAGCAAGACCGGGTTCTGGAACGCCATGCCCACGGTCTTGCGCGGGCTCTTCACCCGCTCGCCATGCAGCCAGACCTCGCCCTGGTCGGGAAACATCAGCCCGGCGATCAGCCGCGTCAGCGTGGACTTGCCGCAGCCCGAGGGACCAACGACCGCGCAGAAACTGCCCTCGGGCACGGCGATGTTCAGATTGTCGAGCACCGGAAAGGGCCCGGCCCTGGTCTTGTAGGCATGCGTGACACCCTTGATCTCGATCAGATTGCCCAAGCCCGTCCCTTCATCTTGCCCGAAATACGCAATCGCCCGTGGTCACGCGCCCGGCGTCCTGCCTGCCGGGCGCAACCGGGCGAGGTTGGGACCAAGGCATTTTCAGTAAATGCCTTGCAAAACGGTTTCTTAAACCGTTTTGGCGACCGCCCGGTGCCGCCGTCATTCCATCGTCAAACTGCCATCTTCGGGCAGGAAAGCGTCGGTGAAGAACCGCGCCGCATCGACCTCGTTCTGGAAGTCGTAGACCATGGCGATCTGCTCCAGCGACAGCGCCATGCGCTCGGCGTCGATACCGCCCAGACCGTTGGCCATCACCCAGTCGGTCATGATGTTGTCGCGCAAGGCAATCTGCAGCCGCTCCAGTTCCAGATCCGGATCCAGCGCCGGATTACGCGCGGCAATTGCCGCCACCCCGGCTTCGGGGTCGGCCACCGTGTCGCGCACGCCATGCGCCACGGCGCGCAGGAACCCCGTCACCGCTTCCGGATTGGCCTCGGCGAAATCGGTGTTGACGATGATCACATTGCCATAATGCGCCACGCCGTAATCGGCCATCAGCATGACCGAGACGTCATCGGGGTCGATGCCCAGGCGCACGGTGTTCAGGAAGGAGGTAAAGCTGAACCCCGTCACCGCATCCACCTCCCCCGCCGCCAGCATCGGCTCGCGGGTCGGAAAGCCCACCGGCTCTACCGTGATCGCCTCTATGTCCAGCCCCTGCGCGGCAGCAAAGATCGGAAACTGCGCCCAGGCGCCATCGGGCGGTGGCGCGCCCAGGCGGCGCCCCTCCAGATCGGCCGGGGTTTCCACACCCTGACTGCGCCGGCCGACGACGGCAAAGGCCGGTTTGTCGTAGATCACCATGACGCCCGTCACCGGTGCGTCCGGGTTCTGGTCGATGAAACGCACGAGGCTGGAGAAATCGGCAAAGCCGATCGGAAAGGCGCCCGTCGCCACCTTCGGGATAGCATCCAGCGAACCCTGGCCCGGGGTGATTTCCACGCTCAGCCCCTCGGCCGCGAAATGGCCGTTGTCGATAGCCAGGAAATAGGGGGCCGACGGCCCCTCGAAGCGCCAGTCCAGCGCGAAGGGCATGGCGGTCTGGGCGGTAGCCTGCGGTGCGAGCGCCAGAAGCGCGGCGCCCATCAGGCTGGCGGGGATCAGATGTCTGGTCACGTGTCGCTCCTTGTTGGATGCAGCCAAGCCATGAACCGCCCCGCGCCTTCGGTGCGGTACGATCCTGCAACAGGCTGCTCAGCATACCGTTCTTGGCAAGGCTCATGTCGATGCGCCAGCCATGACATGAACAGGGCGAAGTGCGCATCTGTCAACTGCGCATCTGATAGGCGGCGCAAGGCTGTCTGCTGAAAAAACGGTGCGGGCGTCATCATCGGCCCAGCGCCTTACGCAGCGCGATGCTGATCGCCTTATCCGGCACGCCAGCCCATGACGCGAGCGGAACGGACTTATTCGGCCGCCATATCCAGCCCGCCGCCGGTCATCCCCAGACCGACAAGCGCCGCCGTAATCTCGGACATCAGCACCTTGAAGTCATCGAACCGCGCGCCGGGCTCTACCCTGCGTTCATCGAGGTAAAGCGCCCGGTCGATCTCGATCTGGATGGCGTGAACCCCGACCCTGGGCCGGCCATGGCGCTGCAGGATATAGGCTCCCGCAAAAGGCGCATTGCGCGCCACACGCAGCCCGGCCGCCCGGAAAACCCTTTCGACCTCGGCCATGATGCCGGGGTCACAGGTTGTGCCATGCCGGTCGCCCAGAATGATCTCTGGCCGGCGGATATGGCGGATCAAGCTGCCCTGCACGGCCTCGGAAGGCATGGAATGCACATCAAACAGCACAACCTGTCCGAAGCGCTGGCGCTGTCTTTCCAGCAGCGCGGCGAGCGTGGCGTGATAGGGATGCCAGAAATTCCGAAGCCGCGTCTCGGCCTCATGCCGGGTCAGCCTTCGCCCGTATATCGGCCGCGCCCCTGCCACGACCCGGGCGATCACCCCCAGGCCGGAACCGACCCGGGGATTGAGCCCGGCGCGCGGCACATCCTGGATCAGCGCCGGGTCCAGTTCGGTGTCGGCGCGGTTGAAATCGACGAAGGCGCGCGGCACATCGGTAGTGATCAGCGGCGCGCCGTGCCGCGGCGCGTCGGCCAGCAACAGATCGACATAGGCATCCTCGGACGAGCGCAGCGTCAACGGATCGATGCGCACCCCGGCCATGAATTCCGCTGCATAGTGCCGGCCGCTATGCGGCGAGCCGAAGACAGCGCCGGTAGCGGCGGCCTCAGGTTCGATGATCCGTACCGCCCGCGGCATGCGAAACCTCCCCAACGCGCCTACAATAGCGGAGTTACATAGCACTCGGAAAGCCCTTGAACATGCGCCCGAAGCCTTTTATAGACCCGCCCTGCACCGATGGTGCTGCCGCCCTTCCCGGAAGGCGGCACGGTCGCGGGCTTCGGGCGCGTAGCTCAGTGGTAGAGCACTACGTTGACATCGTAGGGGTCACAAGTTCGAACCTTGTCGTGCCCACCATTGCCCGTCCGGAAGGGACGGCTTAATACCACCGCGCCCCGCAAGGGGCGTTACTGTTTCAAGGCGCTGCAGCGCTGTGACAAGGAGAAGGCCGATGAAGGTCAGGAATTCGCTGCGCTCGCTCAAGCAGCGCCACCGCGATTGCCAGATCGTGCGCCGCAAGGGCCGCGTCTACGTGATCAACAAGACCCAGAAGAAGTTCAAGGCCCGCCAGGGCTGACAGTACGGCTGACAGGGCCGAAACACCGGGGAACCCGGTTCTCGGACAACGGCACAAGGAAACCGCCCGGGCTGGCGCCTGCGGCGGTTTTTCTCTCTCCGTTTCGCCGGCCGCGCCTCTGCGCTTCCCTCATCTTGCCCGAAATACTCCGGGGGGAGGCCCGCAAGGGCCGGGGGGCAGCGCCCCCCACCGGGTCAGATCGACGTCTCATCCCGGCTCCTGTTGATCGCTTCGGCAGGCTCGGGGGGTGATGCGCCTTCAAAGGCGCGTGCAGACGGGCGTATCACAAAGCCCGTTTTTGGTCATTGCGCATGCGACCCGAACCAATCAACCGGATCTCGTATCACATGAGCGGCGCGCCCTGTCCGGTCATCGCCGCCGGATCGTGTCGCCAGGTTCCAGCCTCGGGGTCAGTTCCACAAACACCCCGCCCACCAGACCATCTGCGCCCCGCCCCGCGATGATCGCCGCCGCCTTCTCGCCGATCTCGCGCCGGCAGGCGTCGATGGTGGCCAGCCGCATCGGCAGACCATCCAGGAAATCCAGCCCATTGAACCCCGCCAACCCCAGCCCGGCCGGGATGTCGAAGCCCTGCTCGATACAGTAAAGCAGCCCGCCAGCCCCGATCATGTCATTCGAAAAGTACAGGAAATCCAGATCCGGCCGGCGCTCCAGAATGGCTTTCGTCATTTCGCGCCCCTTCAGCAGCGCCGAGCCGCCCTGATAGAATTCGGTCTCGGCAAGCCCCAGGCCATGCGCCTCCAGCCCCTCCAGCAGCCCCTCCATCCGTTTGCGCGCGCGATGGTCGTCCGGCATCTTGGTGCCCAGAAACCCAATCCGCCGATACCCCGCCGCCAGGATCGCCTCGGCCATCTGCCGCCCGGCCGCGCGATGCGAGATGCCGACCACCGAATCGATGGCCTCGCCATCGGTATCCATGATCTCGACCACCGGAATGCCCGCGCTTTCCAGCATCGCGCGGGCCGCCGGCGTATGCTCCAGCCCCGCCATGATCACGCCGGAAGGGCGCCAGGACAGCATCTCGTAGAGCACCGCCTCTTCACGCTCTGGGCTGTAGTTCGTCACGCCAAAAACCGGTTGCAGCCCGGTATCCTCCAGCCCCGCCGAGATGCCGCTCAGCACTTCCGGGAACACCAGGTTGGACAGCGAAGGCACGATGACGGCCACCAGATTGACCTGCTGCGAGGCCAGCGCGCCGGCGATCTTGTTGGGCACATAGCCAAGGCTGCGCGCGGCGGCGAGCACCTTTTCGCGCGTCGCCGGGGACACATCGGCGCGGTTGCGCAGCACGCGGCTGACGGTCATCTCGCTGACCCCGCAGGCCTCGGAGACATCGCGCAGGGTCAGCGGGCGGCGAAGGTCGGTGGGGCGGTGCTGCGTCATGGGCCTGCCGGTTGCCGGGTCTGTGAAATCTGGCGCCGGCGGCTGCCAGGCACCCTTTCTTGTAACGCCATTCCCGCCCCTGTCAAAGCACCTGCGCTGCGCCCTTGCCTGTCCGGCCTTGGCGGGTCAAAAAGGGATCGTGGCCCCGTGGCTCAACTGGATAGAGCAGCCCCCTCCTAAGGGGCAGGTTGCAGGTTCGAATCCTGCCGGGGTCACCAAGACACGCAGCGGCGCCGGTAGCAGGGAAGGACGCAAGCGATGATCAGCCAGGAACTGAATGACCGGATCACCCGCATCGGCCCGGGCACGCCTGCAGGCAGCGTGATGCGCCGCTACTGGCAGCCCGCCGCGCTGACCACTGAGCTGGACCTGGGCCCGCGCCCGGTGGTGCCGGTGCGCCTGCTGGGCGAGGATCTGGTGCTGTTTCGTGACGAGGAGGGCAAGCTGGGCCTGATCGGCCGCCACTGCCCGCATCGCGGCGCCGACATGTGCTTTGGCCGGCTGGAAGACAACGGGCTGCGCTGCCCCTTCCACGGCTGGCATTTCAACCGTGACGGCCAATGCGTGGAACAGCCGGGCGAGCCCGAAGGCTCGCGCATGCACGAACGCATCACCACGGCCTCCTA